>JAAYQU010000028.1 GCA_012519055.1 Bacteroidales bacterium
AGCAATGGATTACTCTGCTTTACCCTGCAAAGCCGATTTTTCTTGTCTCAAGGAATTGAATTTACACAAAATTATCCCCAGACCCTTTTCTTTTCTGCTGCCAACAACCTTATTTCCATGTTCGTTTTTTTCTTTAACTTTGTTCGCCCTCACTCTGCGCTAAATGGCTTGACACCGGCTCAGGTTGCCGGTCTTAATCTCTCTAAAAACAAAGACTAAATTTTTTCTTGTCGCTTGAATTTCGCTTAATTACTCTGGAAATGATCCCTTTGTGATTGTCACAGGGCGAGCTTTTGCTCGTTCATTTTACCCTTGACTATTCACAAACGAGCATTTATGACCTTTTGAGCAAAATTCTTTGTTTTTCTATGATTTATTGAGCTAGTTTTTCATGTTAACTATACAGAGCCTATATAAATAATGGTTAGTTTACAATATGAAGATTACACATCAATCTTGGCACCGAAAATGCTTATTAGTGGAGGTTGATTAATCATAATTCTGTAGCTATTTTTAAGCATAAGTCCACAAGATTAGTTCTTATCATATCTCTGCTAATCCATGAGCGTTTGTTCCATTCGCTTCCGCTCAAGTCGTCTCCACCGTACAAAATCTGCCCCAATAAAACATTCCTAAATTTGGATACAGCAAAGAATGCTGCCGCTTCCATTTCAACGGTAACACAGCCTTCCGAAACCCTTTTTGCAATTTTAGCTTCAGTTTCTCTAAAAATGGCGTCAGTTGTCCATGTTTTTGCTTTAATAAATGGAATTTTTTCTTGATTCAATACTCTCTCAATAGCCATTATAGCATCGGGGTTACATTCTATTTCACGTGATGGCTCAATATAATGATATGATACCCCTTCGTCTCTTACAGCAGAGTAAGGTAATACTAAATGACCTACTTGAATATCCTTTTTTAAGACACCAGCACCACCACAAACTATAAATTTTTCAAATCCTGATGCTATCAATTCTTCTAACAATGCTGCCGAACCAGCTGCTCCTACAAAACCTCCAACAAGTCCTACAGAACAACCATTATATTTTGTTTCATAAACTGGAATATCTACTGTTTCCGAAGGGCTTGTTCCAATTTGCTCCAGTTCACCGCATTCCAGCTTTTTACTAATTACTTCCTTGAAAAAAGTAATAACACAGGCTTTAGGTGCTTGAGCCTTTTTGATAATGCTCGAAGGTTTAAGCTTGGCTTGTTTGTTTGAATCATATTCCAAAATCGGAAATATACTTTCATTTAACATGATAATACCACCACCTAATATTAATTTTTTAACTCCGCAGTTTTAAACTTAAGTTCATAATAATTTCATATGCATAATTCTCCATTTAAATCTAACACAATATTTACCAATATGAAAGTTAAAAAGAAATGTCCTTAACATGTTTGTTTGCTTATATGATAGCGGTGCTTTCAATCCATTGTTACAAACCACCTACAACCATTCTCAAGGGAAAATTCCCTTGATCAGGTATTTTTACACCTGAAAACCACACCTTTTTCCCTCCGATTTTCCTTGAGATTTTCAAAGTTCGTATATTTGTATCTTTATATCTGTCTTGAAAATCCACAAATTGTCCTGAAAACTTTTGAACAGTAAAATGCCCCGACAGCTTTATTACCAGCTGTCAAGGGCAGTATTTTATTGATATGTTTATTTTCCAAAATATCTGTTAAGTAATCCTTCAAATGCTTTTCCGTGTCCTGTTAA
>JAAYQU010000029.1 GCA_012519055.1 Bacteroidales bacterium
ATGAACCACCTGCCATCATATCCCAGTCACCTGTTCCGGAGTATTGACCGCCTGTTTCATAATCGGTGTCATAATAGTCAGGGGCACCCAAAACGTGTCCAAATTCGTGACATATAACACCTATATTAGTAATATTTTGACCATATGAACCTCTTAGTTCAGGTGAACAAGAATATCTTGAAATATATTTGCCGTCTTTATATACTGCTGGGTAAAGACTAGATGCGTGTGACCAAATTGCATCAGCTGGTCCTCCAGCTTCTTCACCATAGCCGGCGAAAATAATGTAAACAGCATCAACATATCCATCATTATCATTATCGTATTCAGCGAAATTAACATGAGGGTCGGCTAAGTTGATAGCTTCTCTTACTAATGCACTAGGGTTACCTGAAGTGTTTGAACCATAGTAAGCCATGTTTCTACTTGCAACATAAGGACCTGCAACATCAACAGTTAAGTTAAACTGGTTGTATGAGCTTTCTAAATAGTAGTCTTTAACACTACCTGTGGCTCCTCCTGTTGAATATCCAACTTGATTGAAAAGTGCGTTAAATTCGGCTTGAGTTTTTACAAAAGCTCTGTCTTGAAATCCTATTAGGATACAAATTAATTTACGGTTTCCTGTTGTTGGGAATGCTCTGCTTGCTTTTTCATCTTCGGCTTTTCTAATAGCAATTGCTTGTTGCACAATTGCCATTTGTTCTTTACTGTAGAACATTTCTGTCTCTAAGGTCGATAAAAATAGCAATTCGGCATCAGACCTTGATTCAGGATCGTGTGCAATCACTTCTGATAAAACTAAATCGCCATCTATATCTTTTATCATATAAACATAATCTCCGACAGTATTATGTTTAATAGTATAGCCGTCTGTAGTTCTTGCCCAACTAAAATATTCATCTCCAAATAGATAATAGTTTAAAGTTGTGCCATCTGATTGGGTCTTTTGTATTATACCTGGATAGGCTGGCACTGCCATAAGGGAATTAAGACTTGACACCCAGACAAATGTCAAGAGCAGCAATTTCATTAATTGTCTCATAGTGATTTGAATTATTTGTTTAATATTAATTATTTATATGTTGTTGAGCGAATACAAAAATGTACTCTAATATTAGCATTTTCCTGAGCATTATATCATGAAAAAGCCACAATTTTTACGCCATTTCGTTATTCTAACGCTCAAAAATAGAAAAATGTTCTTAGAATACATGATTATTTTTGATAAAATGCCCTTTTGCATGATAAGTGTAAATAAGTTTATCGTTATTTTTCAAGTTGAGTGGTTGATAGTAAAAAACTAAATAAAAATTCTAATTTTGTACAATTTGTTTTTGATAAAACAAGATATCATTTGGATTTACAATAATTATGAGAGGTTTACAAAAGTATGATGATTTTGATGGGAATGGCGTAAACTTAAATACACGTTGATTTATAAATTAAGTTAACCTCAATAAACAAGATATATGACTATAAAAATGGTTGTAACCGATTTAGACGGTACTTTGTTACGAGATGACAAGTCAATTGGTTATACAGACCGCAATGCTTTTGAGAAACTTGGAGAGAAAGGAATTATTCGTGTTGCAGCAACGGGACGCAGTCTATATTCAATTTCGAAAGTTATTCCAAAAAAATTCCCGTTTGATTTCATAGTTTTTAGTACAGGAAGCGGCGTGATAGATTATAATAGTCATAAACTATTAATACACAATGGATTAGCAGCTGAGCAGACTGAAAAAGTAATAAAACTCTTTAGAGAAGAAAAACTGGATTTTACAGTCCATTTCCCAATACCTGACAATCATAAATTTTATTACCATCAGGTAAATAGCAATAATATAGAATTTTCGAACTACTGCGATTTTTATCGTGGCCACTGTACGCCTGCTGATTTTTCCAAGCCAATTTTTGAAAATGCTTGTCAGTTATTGTCTATTATGGAAGACGATATTGATAGATTTAATAGCGTTAAAAGTAAACTAACAGATTTTAAAGTAATTAGAACAACTTCTCCCATAGAGCATACCACGATTTGGATGGAAGTGTTTCCTCCAAATGTGAGTAAAGGTGATGCTGTTCATTGGCTTTGCAGCAAATTAAAAATCAATAAAGACCAGGTTTTGGCAATTGGAAACGATTACAATGACGTTGATTTTTTAGATTATGCGGGGCATGCTCGATTGGTTGAAAATGGTCACCCTGAGTTAAAAGAACGTTATCAAATTGTCCCATCTAACAATTCAAATGGTGTTAGTAAAGCGATACAATCATTAGTAGAAATTTAATTTGTTAGGATAGAAAAAAAATTAAACAGCCAAAGCTAAAAGTTAAATAATTGATTAATTTTGCACTCAGATTAAAATCAAACCAATTCATGGACGAAGGCCCGTATAGTAGTAAAAATTAATATTCTGTAAGAATTACCATGTAGTCCTTACAGAGTTTGTAAGGAGATTATATCATGGTAGAACAAATGACTGATTTTCACGAACTTATCGAAAATAAAGAGTGGAAAACTTTGAAAAATGAGTTGACCTCATTTGATACATTTCAAATTTCAGAATTTATAGAAGAGCTTGACGAAGACGATGACATTATAATGTTTCGTTTACTATCAAGAGAACAAGCTAAAGAAACCTTCCAACACTTATCACACGGGAAGCAGGAGAAAATAGTCGAGGGACTTGCCAAAAATGTTCGTACTATTTCAAGTTTGTTAAACGATCTTGATCCTGACGACCGTACAGCCTTTCTTGAAGAGTTGCCTGGAACAATTACCCAACGACTTATTCAATTGCTATCACCTGAAGAGAGAAAAATCGCAACTAAATTGCTTGGATATCCCGAGGATAGTATAGGACGTTTGATGACACCTGAGTATGTTGCTATTAAAGAATATTATACTGTCGATCAAGCTCTAAGTCATATTAGAAAGTATGGTAGAGACTCTGAAACATTAAATGTAATATATATTGTTGATGATGACTGGAGACTAATTGACGATATTAGAATAAAGGAAATAATACTAGCATCGCCAGACCAAACCATAAGTGATATTGTAGATCATAGGTTTGTCTCTTTAAATGCGTACGACGACCAGGAGGTTGCCATTGGTGCATTTCAGGATTACGATAGAGTAGCATTACCAGTAACAGACACAAATGGAGTATTGCTTGGTATTATAACATTTGACGACGTGATGGACGTTGCCGAAGAAGAATCAACGGAAGACTTCCATAAATTCGGTTCTATTCAGGATGCTATTATTAATCCACTAAAAGCTAAAGTTACACATTTATACGAAAAACGAGTATTATGGTTAACAGCACTTGTTTTTATGAATGTTTTCTCAGGTGCTGCAATTTCTTACTTCGAGAATGTTATTGAATCTGCCGTTTCTCTTGTGTTTTTCCTTCCGCTGTTAATAGGTAGTGGAGGAAATGCAGGTGCTCAATCAGCTACTTTGATGATTCGCTCAATAGCTACCGGAGATGTGCAAATGGGTGACTGGTTGAAACTTTTAGGTAAAGAGTTAATAGTGTCGTTGTTGTTGGGAATAACAATGGGAGTGGGTGTAATATTAATAGCACTATTCCGTTCTCCTGAAATAATTTGGGTTGTTAGCCTTACAATGGTGTTGACAGTTATAACTGGAAGTCTCATAGGACTTTCATTACCCTTTATATTTACAAAATTAAAAATAGACCCTGCAACAGCAAGTGCGCCATTAATTACATCTATTGCCGACATATGTGGCGTTGTTATTTACTTTTCAATAGCAACATGGTACTTAGGATTATAACGAATATGTGAACTTTAAAAACTTTGAAAAATATTTAGTATCTAGCTTTATATAAATTGAGTATGTTGCTTACTAGTCAAAAATTAGAAAAGATATAAATACTAAGAATAAAATGTTATATATCAATAATTTTTGGTAATATTGTAAGTCTGTATAACTGAGAATTAGGGAATGAACATGTTAACTTAAGTTTTACGTTCTCCTTAAACAGATAAATTTCAAACATATGAAGGTTAAATTAAAAATTAAAGGAAAAATTTTATTACTTATTTTAACCGCATCGGCTCTATTGTATTCAGTTTCAATTGGATACATTTTAATGCAGTCGCGAAAAATAATGGTTGAAGATAGTATCGAAAGTGCTAAACTGGTTGCTGAAAACTCGGCACAAAAAATACAACTATTTTTTGAGAGAGATCTTTCGCTTGCGCGTACTTTAGCTAGTGGCCTCTCCATCTTCAACGAATTAGATACCACAATATGGCAGCAATTTTTTATGTCAATGTATGTTCCCATAGTAGAGAATAATCCGCACATATATACGTTGTGGGACAGTTGGGAACATTACAGTTATGTTCCAGGATATACCAAAACATATGGTCGGTTTTGTATGACTGTTTATCGTGAGAATGATAAAATATACAAGAAGCTGGATAGGCGTAGTTTAACAGGAGATCCCGAAGTGTATGCTGAGTTTAAAGCAGATAATGTTGAAGATATATTTGAGCCATACCTTGATGAAGTATTGAAAGGAGACTATAGACATCTTATGACAACCGTTGCTGCTCCAATTCAACAGAATGGGAAGTATGTTGGAATTATTGGTATTGATCTGACATTAAAGTATTTACAGAAACTACTAGAAGAAGTAAAACCACATGAAGGCAGTTATGCATTTTTGATTTCTATGAAAGGTATAATTGCAGCACACCCAGACACATCGTTAATATATAAAAATTTAACAGATGTATATCCCGACGAGGTAAAAAAGTATAAATTGTTGGATATAATCAAAAATGGGAAAGAGACCCATTATGTACAATCTAGAGAAGACAACAAAGATCACTTAACAGTTTTTACGCCAGTAAAAGTCGGTAATTCTAAATCAGTTTGGTCATTAGCTTACTCCGTTCCAATGAAAGTAATAATTGATAAAGCTAATAAAAGCGTAATTATATCACTCGTTGTTGGTTTTGTTGGTTTACTGATAATGGTAGTAATAGTTGTTTTTGTGTCTAACAATTTAATACGTCCTATATCTTTGATAACTAAAACTTTAGGCAGGATTAGTCTTGGTGAAATAAATGAAGATATGGTACTCTCACTTCATACAGGAGATGAAATTGAAATTATGGCAAATGCTCTGAGTCATTCTATTAAAGGACTTGCCGACAAATCACAATTTGCCACAAAAATTGGTCAAGGAGACTATTCAACTCAACTTGAATTACTGTCAGAAAAGGATGAACTTGGAAAATCATTAATCGAAATGCAAGGAAGTCTCATCAAGGCTAGAGAAGAAGAGAGAAGTCGTCAAGAAGAAGAGCAAAAGAGAGTATGGGCAAATGATGGTATAGCGCTTTTTGGTGATATCCTTCATAGGAACAGCAACAATCAAGACAATTTGCTTAGTGAGCTATTAAAAACATTTGTAAAATACCTTGATGCGAATCAAGGCGCAATATATTTACTTAATGAAGATGACGAAGATGAGAAATACCTGGAAATGGTTAAAGCCTATGCTTGGGACAGACAAAAATTAGCATCTGATAAAATCTTGATTGGAGAGGGGCAGGTAGGTGCATGTTTTCACGAAGAGCAAACAATACTTCTTACTCAAGTTCCCGATGACTACATTAAAATAGGTTCCGGTTTGGGAGATGCAAATCCCACATCCATAGTTATCGTGCCACTGAAATATGAAGCAGGAGTATTAGGCGTATTAGAGTTAGCGTCATTTAATATTTTTACAGATTATCAGATAGAATTCTTAGAAAAAGTTTGTCAAAATGTAGCTAGTACACTTTCAGTCGTAAAAATTAATGAACAGACACGCATATTATTAGAAAAGTCGCAGGAGCAAGCAGAACAGATGCAAGCACAAGAGGAAGAGATGCGTCAAAATATGGAAGAACTATTGGCAACACAAGAGGAAATGGCACGCAAAGAATTCGAAATGGAATCGAAAATGAGTGCAATAAGTGGACTAGTATTAATGATGGAATATGATTTTGATGGAGTAATCATATCTGCAAACAGTAAACTATGCAGTTCAATGGGATATTCGATTGAAGACTTCATTGGTAAGCATCATAGTATAATTTTTGATAATAATGATTATGCATCCCAAGAGTCATACAAAGCATTTTGGGAAATGATGCGTAGCGGAAAATCTTTTGAAGGAATATTAAAGCGCAGGACAGCAGCAAAAGATGTTGTTTTAGTGAAAGCTTTTGCGCAACCAGTTTTTGACGGTAGTGGCACACCTTTTAAAGTAATTGAAATAGGAGTAGAGGTTAATGAGTTTTTTGAATCCAAGTAAGTTATTAATCTTTTGATGTAATGTGCAGATTAACAGAAGGTTGGCAATAAGTTTCCAAAGGTATAAATATGTATGATTAACATTAATTGTTTAAAAATCAACGTTAAAATAAAAAATATTTTCTGTCATATTTTTATTTATTTAATATAATGTTCTATATTTGTAGTTCGGTTTAAAAATAACATAATAATATTAATAGTAAAAAATTATCAAAAATGACAAAAGCAGATATTGTAAATCAAGTGTCCAAGAACACAGGAATTGAGAAATTGGTTGTTCAAAGAACTATTGAAGCTACTATGGAAACCATAAAAATGGCATTAGAAAGTGGCGAAAATGTTTACCTTCGCGGATTTGGTAGCTTTATAGTGAAAAAAAGAGCAAAGAAAACAGCTCGTAATATCTCAAAACAAACAACTATTATTATTCCCGAGCATTATATTCCAGCATTTAAGCCTGCAAAAGCATTTGTTAACAAGGTGAAAGCAAACGTAAAAGTAAAAAAATAGGAGAGTTGGACAATGCCAAGTGGAAAAAAACGTAAACGCCATAAAATGGCTACACATAAGCGAAAAAAACGATTAAGAAAAAATCGTCATAAAAAGAAAAAATAGTTGCCCTTGACCTAATTACGGGACAGCTCTAGAATTTTTTCCCGTAAACCTATTGAGCATGGCTCTTTAGGTTTTCGTTTTTTTGGGGATAAAAATATTGAAAAAAAACGTAACATTTTATTATTGTGA
Organism: Bacteroidales bacterium; assembly: GCA_012519055.1. Classification (NCBI taxonomy): domain Bacteria; kingdom Pseudomonadati; phylum Bacteroidota; class Bacteroidia; order Bacteroidales; species Bacteroidales bacterium. Next base: position 7,097 of record JAAYQU010000029.1, read on the forward strand.
GTAGTACAAAAGAGCTTATTATAGATGTAGACACATCAGAAATTACAATAGCTCTTCTTGAGGATAAAAAACTTGTCGAACTATACAAAGATAGGAGCGATGACCGTTTTTCAGTTGGAGATATTTATTTAGGACGAGTAAAAAAAATAATGCCCGGATTAAATGCAGTGTTTGTTGACGTTGGACACGAGCGGGATGCATTTCTCCATTATTTTGATCTAGGGCCACAAATACGTTCATTAAACAAAGCTGTAACAGCAGCACATCAGGGTAAATCTGTTGTTCCGTTAAGTCGTATAAAGCAAGAACCTGATATCGACAAAAACGGAAAAATTTCTGACGTTCTGACAGAAGGGCAAATCATTGCAGTACAAATAGCGAAAGAACCAATCTCAACAAAAGGTCCGCGATTGTGTTCCGAGATAAGTATTGCCGGTCGCAATATTGTATTAATGCCCTTTTCTAATAAAGTCAATATTTCGCAAAAAATCACATCTGGTGAAGAAAAAATCCGACTTAAAAATCTCTTAACAAGTATAAAACCAAGAAATTATGGTGTTATAATTCGTACAGTTGCAGAAACACAGCGGGTAGCCAATTTGGATCAAGAACTTAGAGATTTAATTGAAAGATGGGAAAACTCATTAGTGAAAATAAAAGGGATTAGACCCCCAAAGCTTATTCTAGGAGAAGTTAATAGAACAACAGCACTATTGCGCGATTTATTAAACGACTCATTTAATAGTATTTTTGTTAACGACACAAATGTATATAATCAATTAAAGGAATACATTGTAGAAATTGCTCCAGATAAACAAAAAATAATCAAAAACTATCAGGGGAAACCCCCTATATTTGAGCAATTTGGTGTGAGTCGTCAAATCAGGTCTCATTTCGGAAGAACAGTCGCAATAAAGAAAGGTGCGTATTTAGTTATAGAACATACAGAGGCACTACATGCAATAGATGTTAACTCAGGTAACAGAAGTAAAGCAGGGGTCGGGCAAGAAAATAATGCTTTCGAAGTCAATATTGCAGCTGCAGAGGAGATTGCGCATCAACTTCGGTTACGTGATATGGGAGGTATCGTGGTAATTGATTTTATTGATATGAACGATCAAGAACATCGGCAGGAGCTCTATGAATTCATGAAGAAAGCAATGGAGAAAG
>JAAYQU010000030.1 GCA_012519055.1 Bacteroidales bacterium
GAATCGTTACTTTTTTCAACCCATTGATGTAACGAGTGGGCTTGCTCCTCTTTTTCTTGTTCTATCTTGTGTTGTTCCTCTCTGTGTTTTCTTCTTGTACGTGCTGCTGATTTATATAAAGCTACAGCTGTAATAAAAAGCATTACAAACAATCCGTATGGACGTGTTAAGTAAATAAAACCTGCAATTAAGAATGCCATTATAAATGCGAAAAGTGCTGTCAAAAACCAACCACTTATAACTACAAACACACCTGTGATTCTATAAACTGCGCTATCGCGCCCCCACGCACGGTCAGCCAATGATGCTCCCATTGCAACCATAAAAGTAACGTATGTTGTTGATAGAGGCAGTTGCATTGATGTTCCAAGAGCAATTAAGGCACTTGCCACGGTTAGGTTCACTGCGGCGCGTACAGAGTCAAATACTGGTCTTTCGTGTTCAGGGATGTCTTCTTCAATATAAGGAACAAATCTGCTTTCAATCCAATTGCTTACACGTGTGGGGATTAATCTTGAAGAGAAGTTTGAAATATTCATTGAACCTCTTACCAATAAGCGACTAAATCCCAATGAAGAAAACCTTTCGGCACCCTCATCTTGTCGGCTAAGGTTTAACGAAGTGGCTATAACAGCTTTAGCCTTTTTCGATGTCCACAAAGTAACAACCATTACTGCACCCGCAATTAAAAGCATCCACGTGGGTGTTTGTGACGGTTGTTTAAGGATTTCCATTGAAAACTCTGTATCCGGGACTCCTGAAGCCGTGAAATGTAAAAAGGAGTCATAACCTGCAATAGGGACGCCAATAAAGTTAACCAGGTCGTTGCCCGCAAACGCCATTGCCAAAGCAAATGTTCCTATTAATACCACTATTTTTGTAGGATCAATTTTGAAAAGAGCGTATAGCAGTTGCAAAATTATTGACCAACCAACAAAAGAGAATAACATGATTTTGTCAGTGTTTTTCATTGCAAGCTCAAAAGTTTCGGGAGTAACAAACGAGGCTCCTTTAAGTCCCTTTAGAATAATGAAATAGGTAATGGCTGATATTGCCAATCCTCCGAAAATCCCTCCAAAATATTTTAACTGTTTTTTATAACGGAACGAGAATAAAACTCTGGACAAAAACATCATTATTGTTCCGAAAACGAACGCTATCACAACAGAAAGCGGAATAGCTGTAATTATTGCTAACGCTTTGTTTGTATTAATAAACTGACCAACAGTGTCGGCAACTTCGGGATTTTGTCTCATTACCAACAATCCCACTACAACGGCACCGCCCAACAACTCGAATATAATAGAAACAGTGGTAGAGATTGGTAATCCTAAAGAATTGAATGCGTCTAACAGTAAAACGTCGGCGATAATAACCGCCACAAATATTACCATTATATCAGCAAACATAAATTTATCGGGATTAAAGATACCGCTCCTCGCGATCTCCATCATGCCGCTACTAAATGTTGCACCAAAAAAGACACCTAAACTGGCTATTAACATTATTATCCAACCTTTGGTAACTCTGGCGCCGATAGCCGAATTAAGAAAGTTGGTTGCATCATTTGCCACGCCAACAAAGATGTCAACAATGGCTAAAATAAAAAGTACTGTGAGAATGGTTACATAGTACGGATCCATGTCAATAAAATTTAACACAAAAGAAACGAAAACGTAACCGAAATGCAACAAAAATAACAGTTATTTTTTACGAGTTTTGTCTATTAATCATAAAACTCTAAAAATAAAGCAATTAACAATGTGCAATGAACAATTGAAGTACAAGGCTATTTAATATTTATATTCAGCAGTTAGTTGCTGGAGTTCAAAACTATAAACATATAGGTGTCTGTTCTATTCCTTTTTTGGGCTAAAACCCAAAAATATGTGTACCAATCTAATCCACGACTTGAAAGCTGTGGCAATTAATTGATAATCAGTCCACTATATTGTTAATTGTTAATTGTTAATTGCTAATTGCTAATTGCTAATTGCATTATCTGGTAAGGCTAACGCTTACACTTTCGACTTTTCCCCCTAACGGTGGATTCATTTTTCTTATTTTAACTGTAACGTTTGAAATTCTTTCTGGTAACTCTGCATATAGTCTGTTAATAATACGACCTGCGACATTTTCCAATAAATTTGATTTTATTTCCATCTCCTTTTTAATAAGTTCGTAGATTTCTAAATAATTTATCGTATCAGATAGAGAATCAGACCTAATTGCAGGATTACAATCTGTATTAAATTTTAAATCAACTAGAAAGTAGTTGCCCACAACCTTTTCTTCTTTGTAACACCCGTGATAAGCGAAAAACTCCATTTTTTCTAATTCAATTGTGCCCATATCGTATTTTTTTATTGGTTTATTATGTCAAAATTTATTTAAATAGCCTATATTGGATTTTCAAAAATAAGCATGTAAACTAATAAATTTATACATTTGCACAAATAAATTTTAACGCGTAGAAAATATAATTAAACAATAATTGCGATGAATACTAATACCGAACAACCATCAAGCGAAAAGAAAAGCTTAAATTTTATTGAACAGATAGTTGAGGAAGACCTACGAAACGGGAAAAACAATGGAGAAGTTGTAACCCGCTTTCCTCCTGAACCCAATGGCTACCTACACATCGGACACGCAAAATCTATTTGTTTAAACTTTGGACTTGCTCAGAAATATAACGGGAGAACAAATCTTCGATTTGACGACACAAACCCCGAAAAAGAAGACGTCGAGTACGTTAACTCAATAATGGAAGATATTCGCTGGCTTGGATTTCAATGGCATGGCGAGCCTCTATATGCATCGGATTATTTTGAACAACTTTACCAGTGGGCAGAACAGATGATTAAAGATGGTAAAGCATACGTGGACGACCAGTCAGCAGAAGAGATAAGTCGCCAACGGGGAACAGTGACCACACCGGGCATTGAAAGTCCTTTCCGTAAACGTACACCCGAAGAAAACCTTGATTTGTTCAGAAGAATGCGAAATGGAGAGTTTGAAGCTGGTAGTAGAGTTCTACGCGCAAGAATTGATATGGCGTCGCCAAACATGTTGCTACGTGACCCCATTATGTACAGAATTATTCATGCTGAACATCACAGAACAGGAGATAAATGGTGCATATACCCAATGTACGACTGGGCGCATGGAGAATCGGACTATATCGAAGGTATTACACACTCTATTTGTACTTTGGAATTTGATATACATCGCCCACTTTACGAGTGGTTTCTTGAACAGGTTTACGAAGAGGGACGAAAAAAACCACAACAAATTGAGTTTGCTCGCCTAAATCTCAGCTACACCGTAATGAGCAAACGCAAACTGCTTGAGCTTGTGAAAGATAACCACGTTAACGGTTGGGACGATCCCAGAATGCCGACCATTACAGGAATGCGTCGCCGTGGTTATACGCCGGCTTCTATACGCCGTTTTGCTGAAATGGTTGGTGTTGCCAAGCGCGATAATGTGATTGATTACGGATTATTGGAGTTTTGCGTTCGCGAAGATTTGAACAAAACCGCTCCAAGAATTATGGCGGTGTTAGATCCTGTGAAAGTTATAATCACCAATTATCCCGAAGGTAAAACCGAGTATGTGACCACAGAAAACAATCCCGAAGACGATAGCGCAGGCACACGCCAAATGCCTTTTAGCAGAGAGTTGTACATCGAACGTGGCGATTTTATGGAAAATCCACCTAAGAAGTTCTTCCGTCTCTCAATCGGAAATGAGGTAAGATTAAAATCGGCGTATATTATTAAGGCTGAAAAGATTGTAAAAGACAGCAATGGGGAAATAATTGAAATTCATTGCACCTACGATACCGATAGTCGCAGTGGGTCGGGAACAGAAGCAAGCCAACGTAAAGTTAAATCTACAATTCACTGGGTTTCAGCCCCACACGCTATTGATGCAGAAGTAAGACTTTACGACCGACTATTCTCAGACCCTGCACCCGATAGCCACGAAGATCGTGACTTTAAGGAGTTTATGAATCCCGATTCACTTAAAATAATTAATAATTGCAAGATTGAGCCTGCTTATAGTAACCTTAAACCTGAAACACACGTTCAATTCCAACGAATGGGCTATTTCGTTACTGACAGATATGATTCAAAAGAGAATTCCCTTGTTTTCAACAGAATAGTATCTTTAAGAGACGAGTGGGAAAAATTAAGCAGACAGTAATAAACCAATACAGATAGCTGCTGGATACTGCAGATTACGATGAACTTTGGCTTTATAATAAATGCTCTTGGGAAGATAGCCATAATAATTGGCTTATTTATGGCAACTTCTTTTGCATGGGTTGTTTATTATGGTGAGTATCACGTGGTTAAACCCCTGCTGATTTCGTCACTATTGCCAATCGTTCTGGGAATTGTTATGGTGTTGTTTACACGCCACCGCAAAAAAAATGTGAATATGCCCGATAGATATTTAATAGTATCTGTGGCATGGCTATATATAGGAGTTATTGGAGCTTTGCCTTTTTTTATTTCAGGTTATATTCCAAATTTTGTTGATGCTTTCTTTGAATCTGTTTCCGGATTTACGACAACTGGCTGTACAATTTTAACAGATATTGAAGCGCTGCCATATTCACTGCTTTTTTGGCGTAGTTTAACGCACTGGATTGGTGGAATGGGAATTATAGTATTAGTGATTGCAGTATTCCCTATGTTTAAAGTATCTGGTTATCAGATATTTTCACTCGAAGCATCAGGTTTGTTAAACCAAAAGCTAAAACCACGTACAACTGATATTGCTAAGTTACTGTGGATTATATACATATCTATTACAGCTATTCTTGTTGTGCTGTTGTTAATAGGTGGCATGAACTTGTTCGAAAGCCTATGTCACGCCTTCGGAACACTTGGAACGGGCGGTTTTTCAACTAAAAATGCAAGTATTACAAACTATTCAAGCTTTATTCAATACACAATTGCGATATTTATGGTACTGTCGGGTGCTAACTTTACTTTGTATTATTCTCTTTTTAAAGGCGATTTTAAACGTATTTTTAACAACTCGGAATTAAAATTTTATTTATTGATAATAGGTTTTGTTACACTGACAATAACCCTTGTTCTGTTTTTTAAAAACAATTTGGGATTAGAAAACTCTTTTCGCCATTCGTTTTTTCAAGTGGCATCAATAATCACCACAACTGGCTATGCAACAGCCGATTATCTACAATGGCCCACACAGGCATGGATTCTTTTGTTCTTACTCCTTTTCGTAGGAGGCTGTGTAGGCTCTACATCAGGCGGGATAAAAGTAATACGACATTTGGTTGTGTTAAAATATTTAAGAAAGCACGTATCGAACTTGATTCATCCAAATGCTTTGGTTTCGGTAAAAATCAATAAAAAAACAGTACACGATCACCAGGCACAAGCGGTTATTATGTTTATAATGCTTTACCTTACTATTTTTGCGGCAGGGTATGTAATTATGTCAATTTTAGGGTTAGATATGCAAACATCATTAGGCTCTGTTGCAGCATGTTTGGGTTGTGTCGGACCCGGAATAGGCACGGTTGGACCCGCTGCTAACTTTTTTCATATTCCCGAATTTGGAAAGATTACCCTAAGTATCCTTATGATTGTAGGCAGGCTTGAACTGTTTACGTTTATGATTATTTTGATGCCAAGCTTCTGGAGGAGCAATTAGCAATATACAATGAACAATTAACAATGTAAAAAAGGTAACTGACTTAATTTATTCCGATTAAATCAATTACCTTTTCAACCAATAACTCAACTTTGAGTTTTATTTCAAATTGTCTTCTGTTTTCTTAATAAACCATTGTATTACATACAAACTTCCAAAAATGAGTATGGGCCACAACAGTAGGTTTATTATTTCAGGTAAATATGTCATAATGATAATGTTAAGCGTTAGTATAATTCTGCTTCGTTATTTATCTCCTCCAAATCAATTTTCTTACGACTGATTGCTCTCCATGCAACCCAAATATAAGCTATAACCACTGGTATAAATAGCGATACATAGCTCATTACTTTTAGAGTATAAGGACTTGACGAGGAATTGTAAATCGTTAGCGAGTAGTTCAAATCTGTTGTTGATGGATAAAACGCTGTGTTGTTGTATCCTGCGATTAATAACAGAGTAAGTACAGTTAGGACAGTTCCTCCACCAGAAAACCAAAACGCTTTGTCGCTGAGTTTAAAAATACCTAAGTAAATTCCGTAAAGAACTAACAAGACTCCGACAAGGAAAATTACCAAAACTAACGGCATTTCTAAAAAGTTAGTCAGATATTTATTTGCCTGCATAAAAACGTTTCCTGTAACGGGGTCAACTGCAAAGCCGTCTCGTAAAAGCAACCAGATTACAAAAGGCAGGAACAC
>JAAYQU010000031.1 GCA_012519055.1 Bacteroidales bacterium
AATTTCCAACTCGGCAATAATTTCAAATGCCTTTTCTATATTTCTTTTCGAGATACTTTCTAAATTTTCCATATTATCTACTTATTTCTGTCGGCTCAAACTGCACTACCTTGGCATTACCGCTAACTTGTTGTTTATTAATCTGTAGCGATAGTCTTGAATAATGGCTTTCAGTAACTGTAATTCTGTAAGTTCTCGATAGTTGTGTTGTTTAACTAAATTTTTATTCAAAAGCTTATCGTTCAATGGGTCATACACACCGATCAGCTTTTCGCCATCAAATTGAATTAGCAGTGAATCGGCAATTAATTGGTAAACATTATTGAGATAATTTATAGCCCAACCAGAATCACGATTAAATACCGAAGTACCATAACATAAAATTGTATCTTTTAGGTTAAGATAATTAATCACCGAAGGGAAAATATCGGTCTGTTGCACTACATGGTTTTTAGCACCTATCATATCCTCGTTGGAGGGGTCAAAAAACACCAACGGTATTCTGTAGTTTCCGTGCATATTGGCAAATTCGGGAGTGTAGCTTTGTGCTGTATGGTCGGCGGTTAAAACAAAAAGTGTGTTTTTGTACCAATCTGATTTGGAAATCCTGTCGAAAAATTGTTGCAATGCATAATCGGCGTAGCCAATTGATTCCAATATTGGGATATTCCCTTTTGGAAATTTTCCTGAATATTCGTTCGGTATTTTGTACGGATGATGTGACGACAACGTAAAAATACCGGCAAAAAACGGAGATTTTACAGTATCAAGATAGTTGGCAATATATTGAAGATAAGGCTCATCGTAAATACCCCAGCTACCATCAAAATCTGCTTTATTGCCAACATATTCGTTCTGCCCAATATAGTTGTCAATACCGGCAGCCTTTGAAAAATTGTCGAAACCCATTGTTCCGTTTATTCCGCCATGGAAAAAAAATGTTTCGTAGTTGTATTTTTCTAAAACAATTGGCAATGAATTAATCATGTTAGAATTGTACTGGCTTGTAATATAAGGATTTTCTAAAAGTGCTGGTATTCCACTTATTATTGCGGGCAACGCTTCCATTGACTTCTTGCAATTTGAGTATGCACGTGTAAAATAACACGACTTCAGCATTAGACTATCTAAAAACGGTGTATATCCAAAATCATTTCCCGACAAAAGAAGGCTGTATTCTGCACTGAAACTCTCTAAAATAAGTATTATTACATTTTTTTTCGTAGGCAATTTTGTCTGATGATATATTTGTTTAGGTGTGAAAATATCTGACAACTGTTTTTGCGGAAAATAGTTTACTTCTTCAATTCTGTCAGGCGAGTATGAGTTTATTAGTGTGAATGTTGAGTTAGTTACCAATGCAACTTTGTTGGGTTTTAAATATTTTACTGCCGTAAGTGTATTTATGGGCCTTAATTGCAAGCCTCCTCGAGCACCTATTATCATTAAGCCAAAAATTGCAACAGATATAGCTGTTTGATATGTAGCTGTTTTTAAGGTAAGCTTTGTTTTTCTATACTCATGTTTTTTCCCGGGGTATAGTTTAAATAATCCAAAAACAGTTAATCCCCAAAGCAATATTATGTGCCAGTAATCGATAATAAAAACAGGTATCAAGTTCCATATATCACCGCTTGTTTGTACAAAATAGAACAAGTCCCATGTTGAGCGTTTGTTAACGAAAGAATAGTATTCAATATCAATAAAGTTGAGTAGTAAAAAGGTAGAGTTAACAATAATAAATATCCAAAATGTGATCTTTTGAACCTGTTTACGATATTTCCACTCACCTGGAATAAGATGTAACAGTATGAAAATAAAGTTTGTATATAATATTGCTGATATGTCAAACCGCAACCCGGCAACAAACGCTATCAAAAGTTCGATAGCATCAACACGAAAATAGTTGGTGTTAAAAATATAGAACAAAAATCTACAAACAGAGTATGCCGCTATAATCAGCAGTAGCCTGTATAAAAGTAACTTTTGAGTTTGTATATAATTTTTCACGACGTTTAATACTATTTTTTATCGTTTATATGTTCAATTTGCATAAGTTCGGCTAGTTTCCAAGCCAAGTCGGTATTATCATGGAATCCTGCAAAAAGTTCAGAACCAGTTCCGCTTGCAAACACCATAGTTGGTTGCCATGTGTGTGCACCTGTTGCCCAAGCAATTCCAGCTTTCGAAGCTAAAATATTAATTGCTTTTGACGCGAGTTTAAACATTTCAGAGTCAGTTTTGTCGGAATTGCGTTTCACGGCGTTGTTAAAGCAGTTCTCCAAATCGGTTAACTCTTCTTTAGTTAATTCCATTTCAGAATTCCCAATTCCAACATATTTTTTCAATGTGTCGGCAATTTCGGCAAAGTTGACATTCTGTTTTTTTACCTCTCTGTAGTTTTTTAAAATCCTCGATAATGAGTCTACTGATACTTGTTGATATTTTAACAATGCGGGATTGCTTTCATATTTACCTTCACGATTGCCGAGGCTTAGCCCGCCTGTCTCGTGGTCAGAGCAGACTACAATTAACGTATTTTCGGGATGTCTTTTGTAAAACTCTAACGCAATAGCTATTGAGTTGTCAAAATCTATAATATCGCGAATACTCGTAGCAGCATCATTTGAGTGATTTGCCCAGTCGATTTTTCCGCCCTCAACCATTAAGAAAAAACCATCGGAATTGTAGAGAAGTTCTGTAGCTTTTGCAACTGTTTGTGCCAGAGTTAAATCCGTTTCGTTAAAATCTATGGCGTACTGCATAGCGTTTTCAGTATCGAGGTTCTGATTAATGAAAATAAGACTTTTATCTAATTTCTGTAAGCTCAAAAACTCGTTGTTACTGCTTAGTACGTTAAATCCTTTGTTTGACAGTATTTCAATCAGTGATTGTTTGTCTTTATCCTTGCCAGTTATTTGATCAAAACCACCTCCGCCAAAAAGGTCAAAATTTGATTCACCTATTTGTAATCCTATATCATAATATTGGCTTCTTTCGGGAACGTGAGCATAAAAAGCTGCCGGCGTAGCGTGGTTGATTGTTACTGACGATATCATTCCAACTTTATAGTTTGCTTTCCTTGCAGAGTGGGCGATTGAATATAACGGCTCTTTTTTGTCTGCCGTCATTCCAATGGTGTTAATCGTTGTTTTAGAGCCAGTTGCCAACGCAGTACCCGCTGCCGCGCTACCTGTTATAAGTCTGTTTTTTGCGTGCGTTCGGGCTAATCCGACATGCTCCATCTGGGTCATATTTAAACGTGGCGTGCTATGGTTGTTGTCTGATATTGCTGCTAAATAGCTTTCTGTTAGGATTATATGCGAAAGTCCCATTCCATCGCCAATAAAATAGAACACATATTTTGCTCTGTTTTGTTTTTGTGCTTTATTATTACTGTCGCAACTACTCCAAAGTAATGCTGATACAATGGTAATTGTAAATAAGACAAACGAGATTTTTTTAATTTGATTTAGGGTTTTAAATGGTTTCATAAGGTTTTAAATTAGAAATTTATAAATCTGTTATAGTTTACCGTACTGTTTACATTTTAATTCTTTAGGCTTTAATATAAATACAATAACGTTGTTAACTGCCGGGTCGCTGAATGTGAAATCTTTATCTGAGTACTGTTTCATAAAAATTTTCAAAGCCTCAATTTTCTGTTCCTTATCTTCAATGAATTTAATTTCTCCTTGTGCATATAAACTTCTGTAACTCAATCCGTAGGAGCAAGCTACGTTTTCGTTTTGATGAAAATACCGATGATTTGTGCTAAGTGCAATTGACACACTAGGGTTTCTTTTCAAACAATCTATTTTTTTACCTTTTGGGTCGCTGTGAAAATAGAAAACACCGTCTTTGTATCCGAAATTCATCAGTATAACGTAAGGTTTTCCGTTTTCGTCAACCATAGCAAGGCTACACGTATCGGCACTTTTTATTACCTCATTAATCTGCTCATCTTCTGTTATCCATATAGTTCTTCTCATAATGTAAACTGTTTATTTTCAACTATTTTCAGGTTTCCGTTTGCGTAAATACATTTTTTGTCCAACTTCGGGCTCTTCGTCTGCTTCCATTCTGTTGAGCTTATACAATCGGTTCAATCTAATACCGTATTTCTGTGATATTGACCACATTGTCTCTCCTTCTGTGACTGTGTGATAACGAAAATCGCGATCTGCTTTCCTTCTTTTTGGTTGTAAAAATATTACCTGTCCTTGCTTTATTTCGGCTGACATTTCGCGTGAAATATCGTTGTACTTGTACAGCTCCCAAGGCATTTTGTTATGTTTTTTTGTTAAACTTCGCCAGGTGTCATTTTTTTGTGCAATCACATAATCTATGCGATTGATTTGTCCGCCTTTTACGCCGTATAGGTCTATTTCAGTTGACTCAGGTGTTTTGACAATTGGTTTTGTGGGTTTAACATCTTTTATTATTTGTGTGGTAGTGGTTTGTTGGGCTATTCTGGGCTGAACCTTAACATCTTGGTCGAACAGATAGAGTTGATTCTCCTCGATAATTCTTATTAACATGTTGTCGTAATTTTTTTCTGTAGCGTAACCAGCAGCCTTTAAGCCTCTACACCAACCTTTGTAGTCGGATGGCGACAATTCGAATAAAAATGCGTATCTGCTACCTTGTGATAAAAAGTCACTATGATCTCGAAATGACTCTTCGGCGTTATCGTAAGCTCTGAAACATTCGCCTTTGTGGTCGTCGTCGTGAGTTATCTTTCTTCCTGTCCAGTTCTTGTGGCACTTAATTCCAAAGTGGTTGTTTGCCTCTTTTGCCAACCTGCTGTTACCCGAACCCGACTCTAAAATCCCCTGTGACAGTGTAATAGATGCAGGAACACCTGTCCTTTGCATCTCTTCAATAGCGATATCTTTATATAATAAAATATATTCTTCGCGAAGTATCTTCTGGGAGAAAAGTAGCTGTCCCAGAAAAATTAAAATAAGACTAAAATTTACTTTTGACATTTGTTGGTAGTTTTACGTAAAACACTTTATCTTGCTAATTGTGTTATTTTTGTAGAAATAAATTGATCTCAATTGCAAATATACCTATTTGTAGATATTGAAAAAACGATATTTGTGATAATTTAGCAAAACAAGACTATGAAGACAATAGAGATTAAATCAATAATAAATGAATATAGCTCATTAGAAGAGCTTAGTGAGGTATCGAAAAACTTGTGTAATTCGGCTTTAGAAGCGGCAAAAACTGCTTACGCTCCCTATAGTAAATTTCAGGTAGGGGCTGCAATAATGTTGGAAAATGGGGTGGTGGTAAAGGGTAGTAATCAGGAGAATGCGGCTTATCCAAGTGGATTGTGCGCAGAGCGTGTTGCTCTGTTTTATGCTAACTCAACTTATCCCGATCAAGCAGTTGAAGCTATTGCTATTACAGCAATTCATAATGGAAGTCAAGTTGAAAATCCAATTTCTCCGTGTGGTAGTTGCAGGCAGGTTATTGCAGAAACGAAACAAAGATTTAACAAAAAAATAAAGATACTTTTATACTCTTCTAGCAAAATTTTGGAAATAAGTGATTCTGATACACTGCTTCCTCTTTCTTTTGTAATGGATGATTCAGAGTAGTTGATTAATATCGCTTTGCGCCTTTTCGTAATCTTCAGGAATACCAATATCAATAAAATATCCATCGGAGACAGTTCCGTAAACAGTTTTATTCTTGACCTCTTTTTCTAAAACATCTTTCTCAAACGAGAATTTTTCTGCACTTACGGAGTTAACAATGTCTTTATCAACAACATATACGCCTGTATTGATAAGTCCAAATTTGCAAAACTGCTTCTCCTGAAACTGAGTTACCAATCCCGATTTATCTGTTTTAACCGAGCCGTAGCGGTCAAAGTTTTTAAGCTCTTTAAGCGACAAAGTTATTTTGGCACCATTTTGTTTATGAAAATTTGCTAACTCTCTTAAATCCGATTTGAAAAAACTGTCGCCATTCAGCAAAAAGAAGCAGTCAGATTTAATGCTGTTTGATGAGAACTTTACTGCCCCGCCAGTTCCTAAAGGCTGGTTTTCAATTGCATAGACCAACTCTAAATTTTCAAACTTTTCGCCAAAGTACTCAATAATTGTCTCGTGACGGTACCCTACACTAAGCACAACTCTATTTAATCCAAACGAGTTGATGTACTTCAAAATATAGTAAATAAATGGCTTGTTGCCAACTGGAGCCATTGGTTTAGGCACATCAGAAACAACTGATTGTAAGCGTGTTCCGAAGCCACCGGCGAGAATTATAGCCTCTTTGCAAATCATGGCTTAGGAAATAGTGTTGATTCAACAATTTCGCAAATAATGTGACCAATCATAATATGAGATTCCTGTATGCGTGGAGTATCGTTCGATGGCACATTTATCAGAATATCAGAGACTTCTTTCATTTTTCCGCCAGTTGAGCCAGTTAACGATATAGTTTTCATTCCTAGCTTCTTAGCTTGCTCCATTGCTTTTATAACATTTTTGGAATTTCCAGATGTACTTAGCCCAATAAGAATATCTCCACTGTTCCCGACTCCCGCAATGTATCTTGCATAAACTTCGTCGTAAGAGTAGTCGTTGGCGACGGCAGTCATATATGAAGTGTTTACGTGAAGTGCTTCAGCTGCAAGAGGAGGACGGTCGTAATAAAATCGCCCACTAAGCTCTGCAGCAAGGTGTTGCGCATCAGCTGCTGAACCTCCGTTACCGCAAAACAGAACCTTTTTATTGTTTTTATAGGCATCAATTATTGTTTCTGCCGCATTTTCAATCGATTTCAGTAATTTCTCAGAGTTTAAAATCTCTTTTTTTACCTCAATCGAATTGTTTATTATATTTGATATTCTTCCCATACTATTTTATTGTCCAAGTAGTTAAACCATATTTTACAAATTCGTATCTATGTAAAGATCCTCCAAACTGTTTCAGAGTGTTAATCACGTTAAATCTCACGTTTTCAGGGCAATAAAATACCATAAATCCTCCGCCACCTGCACCGCTTATTTTCCCTCCAGTAGAACCCGCCTTAATAGCAGCTTTGTATATATCTTCAATCAGCGGGGTTGTAATTCCTTGCGCCATTTTTTGTTTTTGCTGATGTCCGTAATCTAATATTTCTCCTATTTTATCTAACTCCTCTTTTAAAATAGCTTCTTTCATTATAATAGCCTGATTTTTAATCTCATGCATCGCATTAACAGACTCCTGGTTATTTTGCCTTACGTTGTTTTGTTGTCGTTCAATTATTTTGGCAGATTCACGGCTTGTGTCAGTATAGAACAGTAACATATTATGCGCGAGCTCGTTTAGTATTTTTGTTTTAATTCTCAACGGGTTTATAATCACTTTGTTATCATTGTAAAACTCCATAAAGTTGATTCCCCCAAAGGTTGCAGCATATTGGTCCTGTTTTCCGCCAGCCATTCCTAAGTCTATCCTTTCGATTTCATAGGCAAGATGAGCCAAATCGTAGTGTCCTAATGGTAAAAGTTTCCATTCGGCAAAGGCTCCAAGAATTGCCGTTACCAAAGTTGAGGATGTGCCTAATCCACTACCGGCGGGAGCGTCAACCCACGTAGTTAGTTCAAAACTCATAGGCTTTTTTATGTAGTCTTTAACAATGCGGTTATATACGCCTTTTGCCAAATCTAGCTTTCCGTCAATTGGCAGTGACATTTGCGCATCGTATTCAATTTTATCGTTCTTGTCGTAGGCATGTATAATTATTTTGCCATCGAAACGTGGTATAATTGTGGCATAAGCGTACATGCTAATAGTTCCATTCAAAATCGCACCTCCGTAAAGGTCGCTATATGGCGATACGTCACTACCTCCGCCTGCTAAACCAATTCTTAAGGGTGCTTTACTTCTAATAATCATAATGTTATCTGTTTGTAAACAGTTTGTATAGTGTTAATCATTCTTTCCCAAGAATACTTTTGTTTCTCCTCTTTTATCCCTTGAACGAATTGTTCAGTTCTATTGTTGGTGAAGAAGTCAGCTATGGCATTAGCGATTTCTGTAGTATCAATATCTACAACGTAGCCAACCTTACCATTTGGAACAATCTCGCTTAATCCTCCAACATTCGTAACAACCATAGGTTTTTCAAAATGGTATGCTATCTGCGTAACCCCACTTTGAGTAGCACTTTTGTACGGTTGAACAACTAAAGAGGCTGCACCAAAGTATAAGTTTACTTCATTATCGGGTATAAATTTCGGATAAACAATAACTCTATTGGTTAAATCAAGTTTTTCAATCATTTGATAGTATTTTTCACTATCAGAATAAAACTCACCGGCAATAATTAATTTTACAGGAAGTGTTTTAAGAATCTCATTTGCAAAGGCTTCCAAAAGTAAATCTAAACCTTTGTAATCGCGTATTAGTCCAAAGAATAGAATATATTTGTAGTTGTCATCAAGTTTCAATTGCTTGAATGACTCTTCTGTTGTTAAAGATTTGCCAAAATTATCATAAAGTGGGTGAGGGCATAGTCCTCTTGGTTTTTCTTTGTTGAAGATTTCCAAATCTGATTGAACGCTTTCCGACATTGAAACAAATCCGTCTATATGTTTAATAAACCAACGGGTAAATATTTTGTCGCCAAATCGTTTTTCATGAGGAACCACATTGTCTAAAATTGATATGACTTTTGTGTGACCGTTTTTTCTAATTTGCCTTGCTATGGTTCCAAAGCACGGACCCATAAATGGCAACCAGTATTTAATAATAACTATATCGTATTTTTCTTTTCGCAATCGTCTGCCTACATTAATCCAATTTAGTGGATTGATTGAGCTTATAGTACGTTTAATACTAATATTTCCTTCATATTCCCATTCGGCATATTGAGTTTTTCCCGGAAATAGAAATCCGGGGTATTGTAGTTTGAAAGTTTCAATTTTTACTTCGTCGCCATTGTCGGCAAATGCTTTGGCAAGTCGCTCGTTATAAACAGCCAAGCCTCCACGATAGGGATATGCAGTACCTATAATTAATACTTTTGCCATAAAGATATTGTTTCAGTTACAAAAATACCTTTTTTACTTGTGGATTTCGTATAAATTATGAAAATGAGAGAATTTTTTGTGATAATGCTCGTATTTTAGCATTATCAATGAGGTTTTGACTTACAAAAATAAGCCCGACACTGGGTGCCGGGCTTCTGTTATATAGATTTTTACTTTCTATTTAAAAGCTAATCTTGCTAAATCTACAACTCTGTTCGAATATCCCCATTCGTTATCATACCATGCTACAACTTTAATCATTTTGCCGTTAACCATGGTTAATTTAGAATCGAATATTGAGCTGTGTGGATTGTGAATAATATCGCAAGAAACAATCTCATCTTCAGTATATTCAACAATGCCCTTCATCTTACCTTCAGCGGCTTTTTTAACAGCTGCATTAATCTCTTCTTTTGTAACCTCTTTTTTCAAAGTAGCTGTGAAATCACATAGTGAGCCAGTTGGGGTTGGAACGCGAATTGAAAGACCGTCAATTTTACCGTTTAGTTCAGGGATAATTTTTCCTACTGCTTTGGCTGCACCTGTTGTGGTTGGTATTTGAGAAACAGCTGCCGAACGTGCTCTTCTTAAATCAGAGTGCGGAGCATCTAATATCATTTGATCGTTGGTGTATGCGTGAATAGTATTCATATATCCCAACTCAACGCCGAAGTTTTCATGTAATATTTTCACAATCGGAGCCAGACAGTTGGTTGTACATGACGCATTTGAGATACATTGATCTGTTGGTTTTAGATCAGAGTCGTTTACGCCTAGAACAATCATTCTGTCAATGGTGTCAGCAGCGGGTACTGTTAATATTACTTTTTTTGCACCTGCTTTAATATGGTCGCCGTAACCACCTTTTGGACTCTCTTTTGAGCGGAAAACACCTGTTGCTTCAATCACAATATCAGGAGTTTTAGCCCATTTAATTTGTGCAGGAGATCTTTCTGCCGACACGGGAATTTTTGCTCCATTTACAATTATATTGCTTTCGTCGAAATCTACCGTACCGTTAAATTTACCTTGAGTAGAGTCGTATTTAAGCAAGTGCGCTAAAAT
Organism: Bacteroidales bacterium; assembly: GCA_012519055.1. NCBI lineage: Bacteria > Pseudomonadati > Bacteroidota > Bacteroidia > Bacteroidales > Bacteroidales bacterium. Next base: position 10,109 of record JAAYQU010000031.1, read on the forward strand.
TTTAGTGCTTGTAAGGTCATTAATACCTACAATTTCAAATCCTTTTTGTTCGACCATGATTTTGAACACATTACGTCCAATTCGGCCAAATCCATTAATTCCTACTTTTATTGTTGCCATATGTGTTGTTATTTATGTTAATTAATAAACAAAATTAACGAATTATTTTTGAATTATCAAAATGTAAAGAGCTTAAAGGTATTTTTGGGGATGTATATTATATATGTGTCGACATATCAACATAAAAAAGGGCACTTTTAGGGTGCCCTTAAATTTATTTAGTGAAAAACATTATTTTACTAACAACTTTTCTGTTTTTCTTGCGTTGCCAGAAATGCATTGAACTAAATATGTTCCTTGTGTAAATTCAGAAACAGGTATGGTCAAATTATGTGTGCCAGCCTCAAGTTTTGATGTTTTGTGGCTATAAACTAATTTGCCTGTTAAATCGTAAACAACAATCTCAATAACCGATCTGTTATCAACAGAAATACTAATATTTGCAATGTCAGAAGCAGGATTTGGAAACACTTTAATATTTAGAGAATTATCCGCACTGTTATGATCACCAATTATTGGGTCTTCAATACCTACAAATATTGATGATGTGTCTGTAAATACTCCACGTCCGTATGTTGCAATAATAAATTCTCCATAAGTATATATTCCTGGTTGCTTTCTTTCATTATATCTTTGTTTGATACTAAGTACAGGATAGTGTCCCAATCCATTGTTACCCTCTTGCCATATTACGTTTGAACTTAAATAGTTGTCTGTAATGAATACGCCATGTTCTGTTCCAACAAGTAGCTGGCCGTCAGCAACTGAATATGGGTTTTTGTTTACACATGCTGAATAAACAGGCATTTTAGGAAGGTTTCCTTGAATTGAAGCGAAATTGTCATTCCATATTGTACTGCTAGTGCTTGCTGCATGCTCTGCAACATATATGTGCTCCTCGTTACCATATTGTCCCATAGTAACAATTAGAACTTCGGGATTTTTTGGGTCAGTCTCTAAGCTTGAAATATATCGTCCTTTAACTGCACCAATTTTTTGAACATGGGTTATTCTTGAGATAGCTGAGTCTAGAACCGCGTGGTAAGCAGAAAATGCTGCATGTCTAGGTCTTGTACAAGCGTGCAAGTTCGAAATTCTATAAATAATTGCCGAATCTTGATGATTTGGCTCAGTAGCTCCGTAAGCAATGTCACCGTCTGGAGAGAAAGCAACTGCCACAAAGCGAGTTGCAGGTTCTGAAGTACCGACACTGTCAAATAATGTTCTATTGTGAATATCCCACCAGTCAAAACGTTCTATAGGATTAAAGTTTAAAGCCTTTTTGGTGTACCATATTCTGTTACCCATGCCAAATAGAAATACAGCTTGATAAGGGTCTGGAAATGATATTGTGTCACCAACTTCATAGTCTCGATCGGGTGTCCACCATATCATTTGACCGCCAACATTGGCAGATTGAATTAGGTATGGTACGCCACATACGTAAGGTACTATAGCCATAACTCTTGATGTGTCAACCCTTATATGTGAAAAGTCATCACACTCCCATAATGCTACTGGAGTTTTCCATGAGGCATTTCTACCCTGCCAAATTAAATTGTCTGAACTCCAGCCATTATCAGAGGCCATTTTTGAAGACCAGAAATAGAAAAAGTCATCACCACCAGTGTTAGAACGCTGCATATTTCCTCTCTCATACGAAGAAATTATAACATTGTCGCTTAGGCTAGAGAATAAGCACTCTGTACCGTTGCCCCCTTGGATTTTTCTTCCATATTGATACTGTGAGCCTGGTAAATCATGTTTAAGAATGTAAGTGCCGTTATCTTGAGTTCCAACAATAATTTCCCCTTTGCTATTGATATCAGCACTATAACACAAGGTTGTGCGATAATAAGTATTCATAGGTTGGATACCGTTGCTGCCTATTCTATAAATTCCACCATCAGTTGCAGCAAATATGCTTGTCCCAGATGGATGTGGTGCAAAATCATGGATGCCTGAGTGAATATATGCTGTATGTTGTCCTTCTCCCACAGAGTAGTATATTTTGTTCCACTCGAATGCATGAGAACCTTCAACACCACTACCTCGCCAGACATCAACTCCAGCAATAAGAACTAGATTTTTAGATAATGCTAGTAATGAGTGTGCGAAAATTCCTGTTTTTGCAGACCATCCAAAAGGAATAAACTGGCTACTGTGTCCAAAACCAATTTTTTCCCATGTTTGTCCCTTGTTAAGAGTTCTGAATACACCTTCTAAATCACCTACAGAATCGGAGATTGAAGCAAAAATACATGAGGGGTCACTTTTTAATATTTGGTACACATATCTTCCGACTATTTGAGGAAGTTTACCTTCTTCAGTACCAGAAACAGACTCAAAAGTGCTAGAATTAGGTATACGAATATAAGTTTCATTGTATATGTTCGCTATGACCGTACCATCGGAACCCATTGCAACATCCCAAGATTGACCTTCAACATCAATTGCTTTTGCCCAAGTTTCTCCACCATTTGTAGTTTCCCATAAGCCAGTTGTTGTTGCAGCTAGTAATATATTTGGGTTTTGTGGGTGTGCTACAAGTCTTCTAGTGCCATAAAAGTTAGCTGAATTACTTGGAGAGGTTGATTCTAATCTAACAAAGGTGTCACCTTGTTGTTTAAATATTCCACCGCCTTTTATTAGAGGTACATCCTGAACTGATCCTGTGAAAAAATCATTATCTGTACCTGAGGCAATAAAATGTTTGTCAAATGGCTCGCCTGTCCCAAAATATATTGTTCCGTCGGCTGTTTGTGCAATTGATGATACAGATGTTGGGGTGTACCCTTCTGCAACTGAATAATCAACCTTGTACCAGTACTGACCACCGGTTGTTGACTTCCATATTCCACCTGATACAGATCCTGCCCACATAACATTTGGGTTGTCTTTATCAATCAAAACAGATCGTGTACGTCCACCGACATTATTTGGACCCTCTTCAATCCAATTAAATCCTTGGTGAATCCTAGATTTGGTCATGAATTGTTTCATCTCTTCATTGGCCTTAGCAATCATTTCAGGGCTTATGTTGCGTGTGTTTTGATTTGCTTTCATTTGAAACAACCATTCCTGAAACTGATCGGCTGAGTACATCTCTTTTACAGCATTTTGAGGTACGTAAGTTCTCTCGTATGTCGCTGTATTTGTATAGTTTAGGGTAATTCCCCCGGCTATTGCAGCCGCAAATAACATTAGTAAGTGTTTAGTTCTCATAAACATTTGATTTATTGTCTTGTAAATATTTTCTTAAATTGTGCGACAAGATAGAAATAATTTAACGAATAATGAATACAAAAATTTAATTTTCTTAATAAAATGTTAACTTATATCTACAACGTCAAGTTAATAAATAAATGTAATTTTTATTTATAGTTCTAATAACAAAGAAGAACAATAATATATTATTTAGCTGATGGTTGGGAAGATACGTAGTAAATATAACTATTTTAAAATACTATGTCGCCCAACTATTGCCTATGTTTGTTATTGCTCTTGGACTACCTTAATTTCATTTTGTGAATAGGCAGAACATTTTGACGACGACTGGCAAGAAATAAATATCAATGCAAATAAAAGTATTGATATTGCCACAATAAACTTTTTTTTCATAAACTTCACGGTTTTATATTTTTATAGTTATTAATTTTTTGTATCATTGAGTAGTGTGATTAAATCAAGAAATATATTAAATAGCAGTAACGACCGGTAATGCATGTATGGTTTAATACAACTACTGATGTGTTATAAACTCTTTCGGTGTACAAATATATTGCATAAATCTAAATGAACAAATAAGTATTTCAAAAATTTCCTTATTTATAATTTATTTAATTCTGATTTTGCTTTATCCTCAATATCTTTTCTGTTAGCTTTTTTAGCATATTGAATACTCTGATTGAAATAGTTACGCGCTTTTTCAATATTGTTTTTAATTACATAAATTTTACCACAATCGTATGCGGACTGAGCTTTGTAATAACTTTTTTCGGGCATGTCAGGATCTAAAGCTTTTTGAAATTTTTCTAAAGAATAGTCATAGTCTTGTAATTGGAATAAAATTCTCCCATATCTGTAGTAATATTCGAGTTTGAATTCTGGAGATAACTTTTTGACGTTTACTGAGTTTAGTTCGTTTTTAGCTTTACTATATAGCTTAGCATCAAATAATAGTCTGGCTTTCAATAGTTTTGGATGATGTTCTGTTTTTATTTCTCTTTCTGCCATTTTATCCCGAAAAAAATTGCTCTTTGGCATTAGTGACAATCTGTTCAGATACAGAGTTCGTGATGATTTTGAACCGTTAATTATTTCAATGTAATATAATCCCAAAAGTGATGCTCGCTTAAATACAACGTTTTCGGGACTTTCAATGTGTTTATTAAATTGTTTTTCTGCAAGTCGATAATTGCCTAGTGTTAAATTTGCCCAACCCTTAATGTAATTGTCCAAAGGGTTGTTAATTAACGAATTATTATTTGAGATATCTATTGCATTTTGAGAAAGTCCCGAATTAAGGTAATAGAATGCATATATTAACTTTTCAGTTTCAGTCTTAACTTTGACCTCTGTTTTATTTTCACTATTCTCGTTTAAAAGATTATTTACAATGGCATCAAAAATGGGCTTTTCTGATTCTGACCAATTGATTTTTATTAGGTTGCTATCTACTTTAAATGGTTTTGATATAAAATACTCGATAAATGAGTTTTTTTCAATAACTATCTTAACACCTAAATTGTAAACAGAGGCTAAAGCGTGTAGAGGAGGATAATCCGGATACTTATAGTAAGTTTCAGAAAACAGACTATTGGCTCGATATGCTGACCATAAAGCAGAAAAATATTCTTCGCGAAAAAAGTGTATTAAAGTTTTGTTTATCAATAAGCGGGTTTTAACATAGCCCCATTCGGCTGAGTTTTTTTCAAGTTTTTCAATTTTGTCTAGCAGATTAGTATTGATCTCGTACTCTTTGTGTAATCTTTCGGAATCCGTCGTGTAAAAGAGAGTCTTTAGAAGAACCTGATTGCATGTTGGCAATATATCTAATGGAGAAGTTGTGTTTTTTACTTTAGCAGACAGCTCGTAATTTGTTTTTGAAAAATCAAAATTCAGTACTTTCTCTAATCTAAGATCAAGTTCTTTTGGATATTTATAGGATTGGGGTATTGCAATTGCAGGTATGCAGAAAAGGAAAAAAAACGCTACGCTTACACTTGACAATTTTATCTTTTGCCTAATGAAACGAACATACCAACCTAACTTGGAACACAAGAAAATGATTATAATGCATGTGAGTTCCATACGACCTTATACTTAAAAAATTATAAACATATGAAAGTGGTTGTTTTTATATAAGTGAGAGTTTTGCGTAGGGACTCAAAAGTGGTTTAACTATTTGCTTTGTTGATATTTGCGAGATGGGTTAGCGCTTGTTCTAATGCCTCGCGCTGAGCCTTGGTAAGGGCAGAAATGCTAACTTCAGGATATTTTGCGATTTCTCCGCGCATTGATACATAAATTGTGATTTTGGGAACTAATCCAAACATCGTTTTTTTTATTTTATACCCTCTAAACAGTTCGGGTTTTATTTGGTAAGCTTTAAACTCTTTGTTCAATGGTCCTACACCATGAAATCTAAATAGAAGTGATTTTTGAGAAATTTCGCAATAAAAATAGCGGTACTGCATTATGCTTAAAGCGGCAAAAGCTACAGCCATAACTGCTGCCGATATTCCAATTATCCAGTATCCATTCTTTAATTCAAGAAACAATGCTATTATAGCTATTAATGCAAACACAACAGGAATAATTAAAAATATAGTTTTTACTCTTTGTGCTTCTTTGGTGTTTTCTACAATCATTTTTATTAACCCTCTTCGTTTCCTTTTTTGCAAAAATAGTGATAATTCTCTTTCATTCTGTTATTTAATGAAACTTTTTATCTGTCGGATTAATTCCCGTTTCCGTATATTAGGCAGTCTGTTTTATTATTTCATTAGAACATAGTTGTATAAATGTTATAATTTAGATAAAGAGACCAGTCTCACAGTTGATTGGTTCAAAGGTATATAGAAAAATAAATGAAAAACATTGAGAGTTTGTAAGTAAATAATATTATATTTGAAACACGATATTCCTTTAGAAATGTGGTTGAGCTGAAGTTAATTCATTGTAGCTTTTCGCATAGTGCAAAGGAGATTATATTAATATGGAAAATTGTATACAAATATTATAATATAAAGAGGAAATATGTCAGAATGTGAATGTTTACCAGGATGCCCATTTTTCAATGATAAGTTAAAAGATGTGCCTGCAATTGCTCAAATTTATAAAAAGAAGTATTGTTTAGGCGGCGATAAATACAGTTGTGCTAGATATATTGTTAGGAACGCCATAGGGAAAGACAAAGTGCCAATTGATTTATATCCCAATCAAATAGAAAGAGCAAATGAATTAATATCATCAAAATGATTTACTTGTTAGCTGAAAACAGTATGTGAAAAATAATTTTTAAATATATTTGTTTCGAAAAATATGTACTAGCCGGTTTTAAAAGAGATACGGTATAATTAAAGCCATTTATTATGACACAAAAAACAAAGATATTGATAGTTGAAGATAGTCTTCCAGAAGGAGCCATGCTGGTTGATATTTTAGAAGATGAAGGTTTTGAAGCTAATCATGTTATTGATGCAGAACAAGGAATACGAGCATATCGCGAAGGAGGCTATGATTTGCTTTTACTCGATATAATGCTCCCTGGGAAAGATGGTTTCCATCTTGCAAAACAAATCAAAGCCATAAATGAAGATGTTCCAATAATATTCCTAACAGCACGGACATTAAAATCGGATGAGATACAGGGGTTTACAATCGGAGCAGACGATTATCTTACTAAACCATACGACAGAGAATTGCTTATATGGCGCATTAAAGCAGTGTTAAAACGACACATATCTGCAGAATCCAGTATTCCGGATATTTTTCAAATCGGGAAATATCTATTTGATTATAAAAACCTTACTCTTACGCGAGGTTCTAATGTCCGCAGAATGACAAGGCGTGAAGCTGATATACTGCAAATGCTTTGTATAAATGAGGGTCAACTTGTTAAACGAGATGATATATTAATTTCCATATGGGGCTCAAATGATTATTTCAATGGTCGTAGTCTTGACGTTTTTATTACCAAATTACGTAAGTATCTGAAAGATGATCCAAAGGTTATTCTTGAAAATATTCATGGGGTTGGATATGAGTTAAAGTATCCAAAATAGGTCTTAAAATGATTAAACAAAATATTCAAACCATTCTCTCACAATTACCGGAGCATGTTACATTAATAGCAGTCTCAAAAACACATTCTACAGACACCATTTTAGAAGCGTATAATGCTGGATTAAGAGATTTTGCCGAAAATAAAGTACAAGAACTTACCGCAAAGCAACCGCTATTGCCAGCCGATATTAGATGGCATATGATTGGGCATTTGCAACGAAATAAAGTCAAATATTTAATACCCTTTGTACATTTAATACATTCGGTTGATAGTGAGCGACTTCTGAATCAAATTCAAAATGAAGCCACAAAAGCAAATAAAACAATATCGGTACTTTTGCAAGTACATATAGCTCAAGAAGATCATAAATTTGGATTTAACTCAGAAGAGATCAAAGAGTTTTTTGAACAATTGAAGAATAAAAACTATCCAAACGTCTCTATTAAGGGACTTATGGGTATGTCAACTTTTACCGATGACGAATCAATAGTAAAAAAAGAGTTTGATACTTTAAAGGATCTATTCGATTTGATAAAACTTAATCATGGAGACCAACTACCAGATTTTAAAGAGTTAAGCATGGGAATGTCGTCCGATTTTTTATTAGCAGTAAAACGCGGTAGTACAATGGTAAGGGTTGGTAGCTCAATATTCGGAGAAAGAGATTATAGTTAAAAAAATTAAATTTTAAACAATTAAAACTAACTACGATATGCCTAATTTAGAAACAACATTTGCAGGATTAAAACTGAAAAATCCTATTATTGTGGGCTCAAGCGGATTGACAAATAGTGTTGATAAAATCAAAGAGATATCTCAAAAAGGGGCCGGTGCCGTTGTTCTTAAAAGTTTGTTTGAAGAGCAGATAATTCACGATGTAAATAGCACCATAAAACATGGTACTTATCCGGGAGCTGATGACTATATTGCAGAATACATCAAAAGCAATAATGTCAACACATATCTAAATTTGATTAAAGAGGCTAAGGCAAAAACTGATATACCTGTTATAGCAAGCATTAATTGCCAAAACAGCACAAAATGGATAACTTTTGCAAAAGATATTGAAAGTGCCGGTGCGGATGCATTAGAGGTTAACGTTTATTTCTTGCCTATTGATAAAAACAAACCTTCGTCTGAATATGAGCAGACCTATTTTGATTTGTTAAAGTCACTCAAAGAAAACACAAAAATCCCTCTGATATTTAAGCTCGGAAACAACTTTACAAATCTCACCTATTTGACTAACCGATTAAATGCAAATGGAATATCGGCCATAACTCTTTTTAACAGGTTTTACGAGCCTGATATTGACGTAGATAATCTTAAACTTACAGCAGCAGAAATATTTAGTCATCCATCTGAGTCAAGAAAAGTTATTCGTTGGTTGGCTCTTTTGACCGATAAAGTAAAAGGGTTAGAAATATCGGCAAGCACTGGAGTTCACAGTAAAGAGACTGCAATAAAATATTTATTGGCAGGAGCAACAACTGTTCAGCTGTGTTCCGTAATTTATAAAAATAGTGTTTCTACTATTTCCGAAATAATTGATGGTATTAGCAAATGGATGGAATCTAAAAAGTTTGAGAAAATTTCAGATTTCAGAGGAATGATGAGTTATAAACAAATTTCAGATCCTACGATTTACGAACGTGCACAGTTTATCAAGCATTTCTCTAATTTTGAATAATCGTTAACTTTTATTTTAATATTTTTAAAATAGTGTGATTATTTTTGCTAAGGTCTGTGTTTCATATAATTATAAGACATTGAATTGAGTTTATATGGAAAACAGATATTTCATAATCATGTTTTTGTGTGTCAAATAGTTAGTAAAGTATTTGAATTTTGCTTTTTAATACTTACTTTTACGCCTGATACATAATAACATTTATATAAATATTTTGTATCTTTGAGAGTTAAATTTATCACTTAAATAACACCTAAACATGAGATTACTGTGTAATATATTCATAATATTATTAGCTTCAATGTTATGGATTTCTTGTGGTGCAGACCAATCAAAAAAGGTTGAAAAATCGTTAACTGAGCAGGAAGCAGATGAGCTTGATAAGATGAGTCAAGACTTTAATAAAGCAAAGCAAATTTTTTATTCGCTGCCATCACCAATTGAAACGGCAATGCTTATAAAGCGTTCGGGAGTTCAATTTAACGAAAGTTTGTTGAACAGAACCGACAATTATTCAAAATACACTACAACATTACAAAAAGCCTTAAACCTAGGTATATACAGTGCCGATTTGAGTTATGCCAGTATGTTCGACCAAACTCAAATTGCAATTCAGTATATGGGTATATCGAAGATTATGGCTCAAGATCTGGGAGTACTAAATGCAATTGACGAAGAAATTATACACAGGCTTGAAACAAATATTAACAGTCGTGATTCGATTATGGAAATTATCACAGAGTCGTTTATGAACAGTGATATTTATTTAAAAGAGAACGGACGACCTGAAACAGCCGCTATTATTCTTGCAGGTGGTTGGATTGAAGGGCTTTACTTGGCTGTAAAATCAGTTGATAGCAAACGAAGCGGTAACGATGATTTAGTTGATAGAATTATTGATCAAAAAATAAGTCTAAGCTCACTAATTCAACTTCTCGAAAGTTATCATAATATTGAAATGGTAAACAGGTTGTTGATAGATATTCGTAAGGTTTCGAATGTTTACGAAAATTTCGATGTTGTATATTCTCACATTGAAACACTTACTGATCCTGATGATCGTACAACAGTTTTAAAAGCTCGTACCGATGTTTTTAAATCAGCTAATGCATTAAAGTCGTTGGGTTACGTTGTAGATAGCTTGCGTACACAGTACGTTAAAGGGATGTAAGATTCACTCAATAAGTAGCGTAACTTGTTAGAAGTTAACATGGCAGATTAATACGGCATACTGATATGTGTTCGTAGTAGTCTGGATATCATATTTTTATAATATTTTACAATTTAAGGTCATATGAAACGAACCCTATTAATTTTCATTTCTCTATTTTGTTTAACATTTAGTTCTACCCCTTGTACGAGTTATTTGGTTTCAAAGGGAGCTTCAGTTGATGGCTCGACAATGATTACCTATATTGGCGATTCGCATATAAGATATGGTAATTTATATTTCAAACCGCGCGGTGTGTGGTCCGATGGAACAATGATAACCATATACGACCGCAGTTCAAACAAACCTTTAGGTCAGATAGCGCAAGCAAAAGAGACTTATCAGGTTATTGGCTTTATGAACGAGTATCAAGTGTCAATCGGCGAGACTACGTTTGGCGGACGTTCAGAGTTGAAAGACTCAACTGGAATTATTGACTGGGGTAGCATTATGTTTCTTGCTTTGCAACGTTCCAAAACAGCACGCGAAGCTATTAAGGTAATTGCCGAATTAACAGCTGAATATGGATATCACAGTAGCGGAGAGTCCTACTCAATTGCTGACCCAAATGAAGTTTGGATAATGGAGATTGTTGGCAAAGGCACAGATTTAAAAACCGATAAAAAGACAAAAGCAAAATATAATGCTAACAGAGGAACTGTGTGGGTTGCAATGCGAGTTCCGGACGGTTATGTGTGCGCACATGCCAATCAGGCGCGAATAACTACTTTTCCTCTTGAGGATGGAGTTAAGTCAATCAGTTCCAAAAGTTTAGATAAAATTAATAATCCTTCGATTGAGGTAGTTTATGCGTACGATGTTATAGATTTTGCCCGCAGTAAGGGATACTTTTCCGGTAACGATGCCGATTTCAGTTTTTGCGAAGCTTATGCTCCATTGGATTTTGGTGCTGCACGTTTTTGCGAACTGCGTGTTTGGGCGTTTTACAATCGTGTTTGTGGCGATATGCAACAATATTGGGATTACGCCACAGGCAAAACAAAATCAGGCGCCATGCCACTATTTGTAAAACCAAATCGCAAATTGAGCTATCAGGATTTAACGGCAGCAATGGGCGATTACCTACAAGGCACCGAGTTGGATATGTCAAAAGATGTCGGAGCGGGTCCACACGGACTTCCATATCGTTGGAGACCAATGACCTGGAAATATAACGACAAGGAGTATTTTCACGAACGTGTTACAGCAACTCAACAAACTGCTTTTTCGTGGGTTGCCCAGATGCGAAACTGGTTGCCAAATCATATCGGAGGTCTGTTTTGGTACGGTTTAGATGATGCAAATCACACTGTTCACACACCTTTCTATTGTGGAATGTCAAGTGTGCCACACTCTTACGCTGAAGGGAACGGCGATATTCTGACATACTCCGATAATGCAGCATTTTGGGTGTTTAACCGAGTTTCACACTTTTCGTATCTGTTTTACGATAGGGTAATTGTCGATATTCGTAAGAAACAAAACGAGTATGCCGAAAAGTATAAAGCGTACATTCCGGTAATAGATGCTGGAGCAGTGAGCCTACATAAAGAGAATCCCGAAAGGGCGGTTGAGTTTATTACCGATTTTTCGCACAACATGGCAAATGCATTGGTTAACGATTGGAAAAACTTCAGTAACTTTTTGTTGGTCAAATACTTAGACGGAAATATAAAACAGGAAATAGATGGCGAGTTTATACGCACGCCTTACGGATTTCCAAAAGGATTAAAGCAATTTGATTACCCCGATGAGTGGAAAAAAACAATTATCGACCAAACAGGCGATAAGTTTTTAGTTCCAAAAGAAAAATCTGAGTAGCTACGATGTACGTAAAAATCAAAGATTTACGTTATGAGGTCAATGGACAGGTTATAATTAATAATCTGTCTGTTGATATTTCCGAGGGGTGTAAATATCTGTTAGACTGGCCCTCGGGCACAGGAAAAACATCGCTATTGCGGATTTTATTTGGGTTTGCTGTGCCAACATCTGGAGAGATTTTTTTCGATGGAAAGATTGCTCAAAGAAATGATTTCAGAAATATCAGAAAATCAATAAGTTATATAAATCAGCATGCCGATTTACATTCGGGAGTTGTGAAAGAGGCTTTAGATGAGATTTTTTCGTATCCTGCCAATGCTACGATAGAAAATCCTGTGCAGAAATTAACAGAACTGTTGCCACAACTGAATTTACAACCCGAAATATTTACAAAACAGAGTGCAGACCTCTCTGGTGGCGAACGCCAAAGATTGTTGTTCCTGATTTGTAAGGTGTTAGACAAGCCGTTGTGGTTATTCGACGAAATTACATCAGGTCTCGACATAGATAACAAACGAACGGTAGTTGAAATGGTTGCAAAATCGAAACAGACAGCAATAATAAGCTCGCACGATACTGTTTGGCGCGAGAATCCTAACTTTATCTCAATTAAACTCAAATAAAACATGGGAGCATCAGACATCACGTATATAGGAATGATTTGGGCAATACTGTTGCTGATACCTGTTTTTTTAATAAACTATTTATTTGATTTAAAGCAGTTTAAGCCTTATGTCGTAGCCGCTATACGAATGATTGCGCAACTTGCTTTCGTAGGAGTTTACTTGCACTATATTTTTGAATGGAACAAGCCTTGGGTCAATTTTTTGTATTTAGTTGTGATGATTTTTATTGCTGTTTATCAGTCAATTAAACAAACAAAAATACCATTTCGAAGGTTTATATTTCCTGTAATTTTGGCAACATTTATCCCAACGGTTACTATTGTTCTATACTTCAATTATTTAATTGTTGGAATAAGTGATCTGTTCGATGCCAAATACTTGATTCCTATTGGAGGAATGATTTTAGGAAACTCAATGAAATCAAATATTATTGCGCTTGAGCGTTTTTATGGGGAGTTATCGACCAATACGCGAGATTATTTGGTTCCAATATCGTTTGGAGCGGACAGAAACAGGGCAGTAAAACCTTTTGTGCGAAAAAGCATTTTAGCCGCCATGAGTCCTATTGTTGCTACAATGTTAACAATCGGATTGGTTTCACTTCCGGGCATGATGACCGGACAGATTTTAGGCGGAAGTATGCCCGTAACTGCCATAAAGTACCAAATAGCTATAATGTTGGCAATATTTTGCTCAAACATTGTTGGCGTAGCGATGACGTTAAAGTTGGTTATTCCCCGTTCGTTCGACTGTTACGATATGCCTATTAAGTTGAAAGTTAAAAGTTGAAAGACGACATGCCTCTTCTCTAAAATAGCTACAATTGTTGATTGTTCACTTCGGCTACGCTTGCTTCGACATGTACGCCATCACTTTAAAACTTTGTTTCGTGTTTTTATGTTTGATTTACAGTTAAGATATTTTAATATGATGGTTTTTGAATATTTGTAGCTTGTTGTGTGGTGTTTTTATTAATACTCTCTTTTTACATTTCTTTCCATATTTCCTAATCCAATAGTTATATAGTGCATGTTCCCAGACATTCCATGATATTTTTTCTCAAACCTTGGAATAGTGTAGCCATATCTAATTCTCATAAACCAGTAACTTGTTTTAGGACTATATTTAGGCGTATGTTTTGGTCCAAATTTTATATCGAAGTTTATTCCAGCAATATATGTTGTTGTAAAATTTAATGATACTTCTTTTAGTTCAGGTGTTTTTTCTATATCTTTAGTCGTAGGACTAATATTCATTGTTCCAATACCTGCAAACGGTGATAGTTTAAACCTATTGCTATTATATGTCGCATAACCTAACGAAGCCTCGAGTAGATAACCCGTAGTTTTAGAACCTTTTTCCCAAGTACCCAAAGAGTAACTAAAATCCTTTTTTGTTTTATTGTATCTTGTATTGGCTCTGAGATACAATTCAAATTTTTTATAGCAAATATCAAGTGAAACTCCTAATGGGACATTGTTTGTATAGTTGTCGCTCAAATTTCCAGTGTATATGCCATAACCACTAAAAAGTTCATAAGCTATTCCCCAATTTTCTGGGATTAGTTTATACCTAATGTGCTTTTTTGTAAAGTCTTCAAATTTACTTTGTGGATATGTTTTAAGAAAATTGTCTGCTTGTTCGTTTAAAGAGTCTTGAGCATAAATATTTTTTAAATCCAATAAAATACATTCAAGGTTTAGATCTAATATCTGTTTTGTTTCGGAATCTAAATCGGAATCTTGTATTTGCCCTTTTATCAGTGTTTTATTCTTAAGAGTCATTTCTTTTAACCTGTCAAAAAGCTTATTGTATGGTTGACGAATACGTATGCAATAATTGTCAACTTTTGCTGGGGCGTAGTTCAGAAGATTTTCTGCTAACTCTGAATAATCCTTAGTCCAGTATAAAACAAACCAATATTCTCTTGGATAAAAGGCTATAAAATAATCATCTTCAATTTTTATTAAGTAATCTTTAATTTCCTTAACTTTCGCCAAATCTCCCTCAATAAACTTATCCAATAATAATCCCCGACCTTTAGAAATTATTATTGATTTTGAATCTTCATAATTAAGAATCTGTGATCTAATACTATCATCTTGACTATAGAGACAATTTGAGAATATTATTAAAATAAATGTGAGTTTAAATACCCTTATCATGATAAACAATCGTTTAAAATTGTCCAATCCCCCAAACTATTGCACATATAACGTAGGGTGTATCGCCTTTTGCATAATGGTCATTGAACTTAAGTATTTTATTATATCCGGCTTCTAATTTTAAACTAAAGTATCCTTGTGTATAATGGTATCCGTAGTACATGTTGGGATAACTATACTCATGTAATTTAATTTCTGTGTGAATACCAGCTCCGTAGGTAAATGAGTCAAAGATTTTATACTCTAAATCATTGTCCTCGGAAGATTTGTACTTATTGCTTTCTAAATTGCTTCCAGATATTGAAACATATGGAGCTAAATGAAATCTATCATTTCTAATTATAAAATATCCGCCTTTTATTCCAGCATCTATGTAAGGGAATTTGTCATCCACTTTAAAATCAAGTGTATCTACTTCCGAAACCGCAATAAAAGGTTCTTTCAATTTCAAGCTTGTTGCATGCATATATAAAGAAGTAAAGACTTTACCAATATTTATATCCATTGCCATATTGAAAGAGGCGTTGTTTGCAAAGTTCTTAGATAGATCATCTGTTGTAAATATCATACCTGAACCGAATGAGAAACCCCATGAAGCTCTTATCGTTTTTGCTGGCAGAAAGCCCTTTTCAAATGATTCATACTCTTTGTTTTTAAAATCGCGTTTATAGGATTCAAGTTTTTTGTTATACTCATTATCAGTACCTTCACGCTCAATAAATGTAATCAAAATATCAATAAGTCTTTTTGCTTGCTCATTAATCTGTGAACTATTGCAATTTGATAGAATCTGTTGGCTATTTTTCAGAATCATATCTTGGAGTTTTGGGATTAAATACTGGGAATTAGGATATATAACACGGTCTTTATTCTTCTCATAATCAAGCATAAGCGCGTTTGTTGTTTCTCAATCATTGGCTAACATATTGATATAAAAATCCTCTACGTAATAAAAAGATGAGTATGGTCCATCTTTTGTTTGTGCTGTCAGATAATCGTAAATCTCTTTAACTTTAGTTATGTTCCCATCGTTTAATTCTTTAATAATCAAACGTCTGCCGTTTAGCACTAAAATTTCAGTGCTATCTACGTAAGAGGCGATTTCATTGGCTATTTGTGTAAATGCGTTACTATACAATAATAGTATTGTAGTTAGTGTTAACAGTGTCTTTTTCATACGTTTTATCTATTAGTCAGTTACATTAATTGTTACAGTTTTTTCATCTGATTTTAGTCCATTGTGGGCTCTTAAATCAATAATATAATTTCCTTTTCTTTTATAAATATGGGTAGGATTGGTTTCGTTACCAATAGACATATCTCCAAAGTTCCATGAATAAGACTTTGCGTCAGTTGAAAGGTTTGTGAATTTTACTTCTTGTCCAGCCTTTGGTTCTTTGGGCTCCCATGTGAAATCAGCGACTGGTTTTTTTCCACAACTTGTCATAATTAATCCTAAAGCCAACCCCATTAAAATTTCTCTTGCTTTCATGTGTTTATATTTTTTCGTTTAACTGTTGACAATATGACAAGTGGCTGTTTGCGGAGCGCGTCTGTATCCCTCGTTGAAAAAGTTTAAAGTGGGCTACAATGCCCGAATTTACTAGAATACCCGCCATTTGCTATATTATGTGTTAGGCAAAGTTTTTCATTCTCATTTATTCTCTTTTCTGCAATCATTTATTTAACCGTAATAGAATTAGACTTTGATAAATCAATTAAATCCGTATTAAAGATATTTTCGTTTGTCTTAATCTCAATTGATGAAGTCTGATATGTTTCATTGCTAATTTTCTTAAACGATGCAATCTTTGAAGGTGAAGGTGCTACCTTTTTGGTAATCCTAATATTAGGCATGTCATTAAACATTCCTTCAATATATCCCTCAAATTGATACTCTCCTAAAAAATATGCTGAATTTGGTTCAATTTTTATCACATTAGATATCGTGTCTGAATATACCAAGTTTTTGTCGCCAGTTAAAATAACTCCAGAAAAAGACAATCCAGCCATTGGGTTATGAAATTGATTTACATTTGCTAATCCAATAGTTTTTGTAATTGTTTTTGTCGAATCATTAAATACTATAGATTTAGCAATCGTTGGTTCCTTGATTGTTATTAGCAGAATTCGATACTCACCTGGCTCAATGTTAAAATACATATTTGTAAATTCATCATCTCTGTAATCAGGTGCGATAATCTTTCCTGTATTTATTTCTTTAAAATAGAATTTTACATCCCTTGATGAACTCATATTCATTTTATAATCAGCAGACACGGCTATTATCGCAGTATTAACACTGGAAATCATTGTGTTTTTAATCTTTGGAACTGTTGATAATTGAACCATACAAGAACTTAAAAGAAGGAATGGTACAATACGTACTAACTTAAAAGAAATCAAGGTTTTAGTTTTAGTCATAATCTTTATGCTTTAATAATATTTTTTATCGGCTAATGTGTCGACTTAAAATTTTGCACAACGTTTTGCGTTAAATTCTAGTTGCCGATTTCGGAGCCGTTTTCCTGTCGAGCTACACACTGCTGTTGCGGGCTGCGAACTTCTTTGTCCGAACTAAGCCGGCAATTAAATTTAGTGTCGTGTTACCAAACGTATTTATTTGATTATAATCTTTTTACTTAATATCTTTTTTTCTGTCTTAACTTGAATAAAGTACATTCCGACAGGAATATCACCAATCCACAATTTATTCTGATTTCCAATTATTCTTTTTTGTAATCTTCCTTGCAAATCAATTATTTCAATTGACTGAATATTTTCCAACTCAATGTTTAAATAATCAGATGCTGGATTAGGATATATAAAATTTGAAACTTGAATCTCTCTGTCATAAATTCCAGTTGTAGCTTTAAAATTTCCTAGACTATCGGACAATATTAAATACATATCGTATCCACCATTTGTTAAATAATCCGTAGCACCAATCATTGCAAACTTATTTTCATTTATTTCAATCAATGAACCTGACATTTTATTTCCAGGGTTGTCCAATACTTTTGTATATAAAGTATCGCCAGTATTATTCATTTTAATAAAAAACAAATCACGAATTTGCTCTGCACCATTTGTTCCATCCGATAGATTACCGAATACATATATATATCCACTACCTGTTTCAATAATTGATTGCCCAGTACCTGAACAATATAATTCCTCAGAGTCTTCCCATAAATTAATTTGCCGTTCCCATAATATATTTCCAAGATTATCAATTTTGGAAACTAAAATGTCTTTTCTACTTTTTATTAAATCGTATTTATCTCCAGTAATAATTAATTGATTCGATGTATTTTCAAGCACTTCATTACCAACATATATTCCTTCATAACTATAAACGGTATCAATTAATGTATTCAATTCAGAATCAACTCTAACTAAAAACAAATTCGGCATTCCATCATTATAGCTATATCCAGTAATAACAATATCATCATTACTTGTTTTAATAATATCATTACCATTTTCAAAATCATAATCAGCGAAATTAAATATCAATTCATTTATTAGTTCTCCATTAAAACTAATTTGTTTCATTACAATGTCTGAATAGAAAACGCTGTCAATACCACCATCTGGAATTGTATCAATGTGGCTAAAAGCTAGTTTACTTCCTGTTAACAAGAATGATGTGTCATTATATAAAGTTCCCGAAGAAAAGGAATAATCACTATTATGCTTTATCCAATCAATTTCTCCATTATTGTTAATTTTCATAATTCCGCCATTTTCTCCAACTAAAATGTATTTATTATCTGGGAGTTGAACAATATCAATTCCAGAATTATAATAGTTAAAATCATAGGTCTTGGTTAAAATTGTATCACCTTTTAAATTACACTTAACAAAATAGAAAGAATATTCTGCACCCCATCCAAATAATACAAGGATAGAGTCATTTTCTTTTAATATTTTTTGTCCGACTTCGTTTTGAGTTTTTCCAAAAGTGCGATCAAAATATTCTTGAGAATACGATTTACTTAAAAGTGCAAAAATCAATGTAAAGATGATGACTAGTTTTTTCATGTGTTCCTCGTTTTTAATATGTTTGGTAACTTATAATTTACGTAACAAATATAATACATTCGTAAATATAAAACTTATAACTAATTGTTAATTGGAAAGTTTTACAACCGTAATCCCGTCTCCTCCGTGTTCAACATGTTCATCGGATATTTCGGCGACTTTGTTTACCGAACGCAAGTATTCTCGTATAACCTGTCTAAGTATTCCGTTTCCGCGACCGTGCAAAATTCGCAGGTCGTGCGAGCCAAACATTATAGCGTTGTCGATAAATTCGGCGACAATTTGTATTGCCTCGTCAGCGTATTTTCCTCTCACATCAATATAGGGTTTGAAAGAGAGTTGTTTTTTTGAAAATTCGCTGCTATGCATCGTCGGGCGACTTGCTCTCGATTGCTTGCGAGCCTTGTTGTTTGAGATATATTCAAGTTTTTCAGGCGATACCGTGGTTATAAAATCGCCAAAAGCAATAACCGCTGTCTTTTCCGATATTTCTAATATTTGCCCAATAGTGTTTTGTCCAACAATGCGAACGTAATCGCCTTTCTCATAGCTTTTTATCTCTTGTTCGGAACTCTTTTTATTGTTTGCTATTTTATGCTTACGCGCTATTCTGTTGACATGCTCGATACGTTGCTCCAACTCATCTTTGTTTTGGCTGTCTCTGCTCTTTAGATTATCTCGCAACAGGTCTAAATCCTTACGTGCTTCCGCTGTTTTCTCTTTATCGGCTTGCGACTCTTTGATTTCGCGTATAGTGTTCTCTATCTTCCTGTTAACGCCGTCTAAAAGTTTTTCGGCTTCGGAGGTTGCCTTTTGCTTAATATCAGATTTTAGTTTTTTTGCCTCATCAAGGAATGTAAGCTGTTTTTGGATAACCTCTTCCAATCGCTTCTCCTGCTTTCTGATTTGGTCGCGCTTCTCTTCCCAATATCGTTTGTCACGTAATATTTCGCGAAGGTGTTTGTCAAAGTTAACAGTATCTTCTCCCGCTCTTTTTTTGGCATCGTCGATTACATCGGGCGAGAGACCAATTTTATGAGCAATTTCGATGGCAAATGAGCCACCGGGCTTGCCCTGTTCGAGCTTAAATGTTGGCTCAATGCGTTGAGTATCAAACATCATGGCTCCATTCATAATGCCCGATGTTTGCGACGCATAATGCTTTAAGTTGCTGTAATGCGTTGTGATTACGCCAAATACACGATTTTGGTTTAGTTTATCCAAAATCGCCTCGGCAATGGCTCCGCCAATAATTGGCTCCGTACCGCTACCAAACTCATCAATCAAAACCATTGACATTGAGTTGCAATTGCGTAAAGTGTTTTTCATATGTAGCAGGTGCGAGCTGTAGGTCGATAAATCGTTATCAATGCTTTGGTCGTCACCGATATTTACAAACATTTTTTGGAAAATCCCAAGAGTACTGCTTTCACAAGCTGGGACTAACAATCCGCACTGCATCATATATTGTAAAATGCCTACTGTTTTGAGTGCCACAGACTTACCGCCGGCGTTAGGTCCTGATATAAGTAAAATTCTGTTTTCTGAGTTCAGTGAAATATCAAGCGGAACGACTGTTTTCTTCTCGGAAACAAAGTTCAAATGCAGTATCGGGTTAATCGCCAATCGCAAATCGACTATGGGGTCTTCGACAACCTCAATTTTTGTAGCAGTCATAGACATTGCCAAAAGAGCCTTTGAACGTGTAAAGTCGAACATCCCAAGAATATTGTAAGACTCCAATAAATCAGGAACATAGGGTCTTATTTCGTCAGCAAATGCTATCAGAATACGCCGTATCTCGCGTTTCTCTTCGAGCATATCTTCACGTATCGAGTTGTTTAATTCGACAGCAGCGGAAGGCTCTATATATACAGTTTTTCCAGTGGCAGACTCATCATGAACTATCCCTTTAATTTGCCGTTTATGTGTAGCTAGTACAGGAATCATTAAGCGACCTTCGCGTATAACTGGTTGTAAATCAGAATCTACCCAGCCAGAAAGTTGGGCTTGTTTGAAAATCTGTGTTACAGTTTTTGACACATGTTGCTGTTTCTCTGAAATGGAGCGTCTAATTTGTGCAAGTCCGGGCGATGCGTTGTCGCGTACAGTTGCGTTTTTGCCTATAATTTTATCGCACAGGTCGTAAACAAAGGGGTATAGCTTGAGCTTTTGAGATAATTTTGTAAGGTTTGGATACTGTTCTTGTCGCTCATCAGATTTAAAAAAGAGTGCAATTGCTTTTAGGGTTTTTAGCGACATTTTTAGATTTAAAACCTCTTCGGGAACGGGGAAGGTTCCGTGTGGCTTAATCCTTGCAAATACAGGTCTTAGGTCGTGATAGTTGTCTGTAGGAAAATCGTGTTGGTTTTGAATTATTCTTACAAATTCAAATGTCTGGTCGCGTTCTAACAGAACCGAATTAAAGTCGGTCATAAAGGACATTGAGAGAACTAACTCTTTGCCTTGCTCGCATAAGCATTTGTTTAACAACTTATTGCGAATAATGTCAAATCCTAATTTCTCTTCTATCTCTTTTGGATATAGCACCTTATTTTTTTAGACAAAGTTAAATAGCAAATGCGATTTTGCAAATAGGAGCGAGATGCTGTGTAAAAGGTTAACGATAAACATGGACAAATCCGCTGGCTTTGTGTTTATGACCGTCCCAACCCTCTCCCAGAACAATGTAAAAATATACACCAGGTTGTACCATCAAGCCATGTCCCATTCTGCGTCCGTCCCAACCTTCCCAGTCATCGTCATCACCAATGTATTCGTAAACTTTATCGCCGGCACGGCTATAAATATATACCTCTAATCTTTTTATTGACCGTGTTCCTTCCATTGTGTTGTCTCCGCTGCCGGTTGTATTCTCTTTATCTTTGAAAGTGAAAACATCGTTAACGCCATCCCCCGAAGGAGTAAAAACATTAGGAAGTTCGCCCAATGCGCTGTTATATACCGTAATATAGTTCAATATTGAATCGACACTTACGCATGCCTTTTCAGTATCAGAGGTAAAGAAAGATCTTCCTGTAGCCTTTAGTTTCACGGTATAACTTCCTGCGTCAACATATACAATAGAGTCTAAAGGTTCAAAATTGTGGAATCTTCTCCAAACCGTGTCGGGGCGATTTGAAAGTGACTCAGTCCTGTGCCATAGCGACCATTCATATGATACAGCATTTTTACTCAGGTTTTTAAACTGAACTTTAAAAGGTGCCTGTCCTTTAATATTTATTTCGCTTTCGGGTTTATCTTCGCCGTCTATTGACGCTACAAAGTCCGCTTCAACGCTAATGGACTGATATATCATTGTATCAACAGCATAGTGTCCGAGAGTGTCAGATATTTGAACAATAATCCTGTAATGTTCTTGTTCTCGAGGGATCGGAACAATTCGCGGAGCGAACGGAGGTGTAAAGGTACGTTGAACAGTATCTGGAATCCATGCATCATCGTATGTAGGATCCAGAAAATCTATTTGCCAATTATATCGTACTTTATTATTTAGCACTGTCTCTACATGGGGTAGAATATGCCTATTTAGGTAACGAAACTGTTCTGTTGTGAGTATTCCCTGTACTTTCAACTCATCGCAATCGGGACGATAAAAAAGTTTTGCACGCATATTATCGGCAAATAGAGCAAAATAATATATAGTATCTGTCTGACTATTAGTTACTTGAAGTTTATAAACGCCAGAATTGGTTGTGGTAAATTCTGAAACAGTCTCATTTTGATCAATTTGTAGTGTATCCCAAAAACCGTCAACGTCAACTTTTAGTTCTGACCAGGTAAATGTTGAGCTTAAGTTATTGATATCACGACCAGTGGCTTTCATTTTTAAATCCCAGCCACCTTGTCCGGGTCCGTAAAATACATAAATCGAATCCTGCTCAGCTTCAGGGCTGTAATTGGTAACAATAACCGTATCGGGTGATATGACAGTTAGTTGCGCCGATAGCTTTACATTAATCGTAATAAATATGAGTAAAAATAATATGTACTTTCGCATTAATATAGTTCTCTGTGTTTTAAATATTGGCTTGTGTGTTAGTCGTACAAAATAATTGTGGACTTCTTTAACGAAAACCTTGCAAAGTTATTATTTTTTTTGGCAGTATAAATATTTAAAGAGTAAAAGGAGAAAGGTAAAATTAGAAAGTTGGTGTACTGTAGTTCTTCGACTTCGGACACTAACAATCTTTTAACTTTACAAACTTTTAATTTTTAACCGTCATTGACCATTGCCTTGGTTTTTTTACTAACTTTGTCGAAAAGAGTCGGAATGGTTAGCGTAGTTTTAAGCACCGCGTATTTTCCTAATATACAATATTTTACAAAAATAATTTCTAATGAGATAGTTTTTATTGAGTATCACGAACATTTTATGCGTCAGAGCTATAGAACACGTAGTTGTATATATGGTGCCAATGGGCTTCAATCGTTAAATGTTCCTGTTGAAAAATACTCAAATAACACTAAAATATCGGAAATAAAGGTTGCTTATTACCCTGAATGGCAAAAAAATCATTGGAAAAGCATTATGTCGGCTTATAAAAATTCGCCCTATTTTGAGCATTATGCCGATAGTATAAAACCAATATTTCAAAGAAAATATGAATTGTTAGTCGAAATGAACTTAGAGATATTGCAAACGTTAATTAAAATTTTGAAAATCAGTGCAGATATTAGAAAAACTGATAATTATGAAACATCGGTTGATAACGATTGGAGGAACGGTATTCATCCTAAAAGGCAGTATGAGAAAAATGATGATAGTTTTGAACCGTTCCAATATTATCAGGTTTTCGCCTATAAATATGGCTTTATTCCAAACTTATCAATACTTGACGCCATTTTTTGCGAAGGACCGGCAACGATTAATATAATAAATAAATCGATAAAAGCTGTTTAATCAAATTCAAAATCACTATATTGACAGCCTGAAATATACATAGCAATTTATGAGCCGTTTTATTCTTGTTATAACCATCATATTTCTGAATATTAGTTATTTAGCTGCGAAAAAATTTGACCAGCTACAGTTTGTTAGATACACAACAGAACATGGTTTACCTGTTGGTACTGTCTGGAAAGTTTATCAAGATTCATGCGGCTATATTTGGTTTGGTACTGAAAATGGGCTTACTTTTTTCGATGGTTTGCAGTTTAAAACATTCTCTACTAGTGGTTCAAAAGTAAAATCTTTGAGTAATAATAAAGTTTACGACATTATTCAAGGTTACGATAAAAAGACATACATAGCAACTGCTGAAGGGATAAACGTATTTGACAAAATATCGGGGAATTTCTCTGTTTTAGAGATTAACGATACAGTAGTCAATTATCAAAATCAGCCTGTTAGGAGTCTTTTTGTTGAATCTGATTCAATTCTTTTAGCTGGATATCAAACACTCGGACTTGTACGTATCAATCTAAAAACAAAAAATGCAACAATTGTTAAACTAGTTGACGGCAATTTATATGTCCGTTCAATAGCAAAAACAGATGATCAAAAGCATTTAATATCAACTTTTGGGAAAGGTTTTTTTGTAATTGATCAAAATGGAAAAATTGAAAACTATCGCGTATGTGATAGTCACAAAGACCCAGTTGAACTTGAGGGACGAAACCGTGTTAATCAGGTGTTTGATCATAATGAAAAGTACAGTTTGATAGCTACTGAACGAGGTTTATTTAGGTTCAATAAACGTAGTAAAACTATTTCTGAAGTAGTTATTACAAGTCTTAAAAATAAAAACGGAGCAGCTCCACAAGTCAGAAAAATATTGCGAGATAGTAATGGCGACATATGGATTGCGACTTACGCAGGATTACTATACGTAGAAAATAACAACATAGAAAGCGGACACCTGTTTGAAACAGAGGAAAATAGTGAGTATTGTATATCAAGTAACCGACTACTTGACATAATGGAGGATAAGGGAGGCTCAATTTGGATAAGTAATTTTGATGTGGGAGTTAATGTTATACACGGGACAGATGTGCGTTTCCATCATATTTGTAAATCAGACGCTCCGAACTCACTTCCTGCAAATATTGTAACAGCTTTTGAAAAACTAGATAGTCGCAGAATGCTAATAGGTACTACCGGAGGAGGTATATCAATATTTAATATAGATACAGACGATTTTATTAATCTTAATCAAAAATATAAAACGTTAAGTAGCAGAGTATTATCTATACATAAAGATAGAGCAGGAATAATATGGATTGGAACATGGGGAGAAGGACTACAAAAGTTAGATATCGAAACCGGAAAAGTAAGTTCATATAAAAAAGGACATGATCAAGACAAATCTCTTGACAACAACACGGTTATTCAAATAGTCCAAGACGATGCAGAACACTTGTGGATAGCAACATTTAGTGGTTTAAATAGACTAAACATTATAACCAACGAAATAGAGCAATTTGATGAATATTTAGGAATAGGGAATACAGCCATATACACTATATTCAAGGATTCTGACAACTCTCTTTGGTTGGGAACAAACGGGAAAGGTCTTATATTATTTCATCCCAAAACGAAATCTGTCGAACGATATGTAACCGATGAATCCGATTCGCTTTCAATTGCAAGCAATACCATATATTATATAACAAAAGACACGCAAGGTAATTATTATATAGGTACAGAAAAAGGTATATCGGTTTTGAAATCGGGGAAAAACAAGTTCTATACCATTGATGAATCGCATGGGATTTCAAACAATATTGTTTGGGCAATAATTGAGGATAGCAAACAAAACTTCTGGATTAGCGGAAACAAGGGAATAACCCGATATAATTCCAACCTAGAAATATCAAATCCCGAAGCTTTTAAAACTTATGGAAAAAAAGATGGCTTAAGAAGTCTTGAGTTTAGTCAAGGAGCATATTACTATGACAAGAGCTTAAATCTTATATACTTTGGTGGCATACAGGGTTTTTATTACTTTAATCCATTGAAGATTGAGCCTAGAAAGTTTGCGCCCGAAATACAAATTACCTCGATAAAGGTTATGGATAATGAGTATGATTCTGACACATCGGTTACATTTATGAAGTCGTTGACACTACCGTACTCAAAAAACTTTTTATCATTCGAGTTTGTAAGTCTCGACTATTTTGAACCAACCAATAATCTTTTTCAATATAAGTTGTCGGGTCAGACAGAAAAATGGTCGCAACCAAGTACAAGAAATTACGTGTCATTTCCTGACTTGAAAGAAGGAAGTTATGTTTTACATATTCGTGGAACTAACAGCGAGGGGTATTGGAGCGATAAGCAACGCTCAATAAATATAACCATCACCCCACCTTGGTGGAGAACCAACGCTGCATACATTTCATATGTTTTAACAATAATAATAGGCGTTTTAAGTTTTGTACGGTGGCGGACATATAAGCTTGCACACGAGAAAAAGGTTTTGGAGGCAATTGTTGCAGAGCGAACCAAAGAGTTAAAACAGAAAAACGAAGATATTACAGCTAGCATTCAGTACGCAAAACGAATACAGCAAGCAATAATATTTCCTAAAATTACTGAATTCTTACGCGTTTTTCCTGAATCATTCGTCTTTTTTAAACCTAAAGATATTGTAAGTGGAGATTTTTTCTGGTATGGGAAAAAGGGTGATCGTCAATTTTTTGCCGCAGCTGATTGTACTGGTCATGGAGTTCCAGGTGCATTTATGAGCATTATTGGAA
This sequence comes from Bacteroidales bacterium, assembly GCA_012519055.1. NCBI lineage: Bacteria > Pseudomonadati > Bacteroidota > Bacteroidia > Bacteroidales > Bacteroidales bacterium. Next base: position 36,744 of record JAAYQU010000031.1, read on the forward strand.
ATAATTTGTTGGAAAAAGTTGTGTATGAGTACGGAATGTCAGAGCCACACGAAATACTCACTCAACTTGATATAGAAGTAAAAAGAAACTTAGGTCAGAAAGGCCGTCGCAATGATACGTTTGATGGAATGGATATTGCCCTGTGTGCTATTGATGAAGGCAGTAACAAACTTCTTTACTCGGGAGCTTATCGACCCTTAATGTTAATAAGAAACAACGAAATTATACAATATAAAGCTACAAGAGGCTCTATTGGTGGAAGTCAAATAAAACAAGAAAAAATATTTGATACCGAAATAATTGATCTACAGAAAAATGATACTATATATATCTATTCTGATGGAATAACCGATCAGTTTGGAGGTCCACAAAATAGGAAATTCAGCTCTTCAAATTTATACAAAACTCTGTTGGAGATACAAGATAAATCCATGTTGGAGCAAGAAGTCATTATTGAAAATATCATGCGCGAATGGTTAGAAGGTTACGTACAAATTGATGATATTATACTGACAGGTGTTAGATTTGAAAACGTATAGCCTAAAATATACCAGAAGTTCATTTTCATTATAATTAAAAAAATAAATACTTTTGTAAACTTAAAGTCAAATTGATTACAAACCAAAATAGCACTTTCCATGACTAAAGTTTTCGAATCATTAATAAAAAAACCATTAAAAGAACTTGACAACAGCACAGGAAAAGTATTTAGAACTTCGTTTTATTATATCTTTAAGTTATTAGCAGTCATAGTTTTAATACTTGGATTGTATTTAATAATTAGTGGGCTTTTTGGTAAAACAGGATATTTTGCAACACTTAAGGGTTATTTTTCTGGTTTTGAGTTAACAAGATCAATAATATGTTTTATTATAACCATTGCACTAAATTTTCTAATGTTTTTTGCTGTAGCAGGAGTTCTTTGGTACCGTGCAAATGATTTTAAAACCCGTGAGTTCTACAACGTCCTTTTTATTTTACCTCGTTTGATAAAAATATTTGGTGAAGCTGTTTTTTTGCTTCCAGCCATAGCGTCAACCATATCATTCATTGCAATATTATTTGCAGCTATTCCATACGCACCAATTGAGGGTTTAATTAGCATTACAGGCGGTTTTAGTACGAATCTTATAAATAACTTTATTGGAAATACTTTCAGTGCGATGTTTGTACAAAACTTCCACGATTATATATCGCTGTTATTTAGCGGTGGGATAATGGGGCTTATTACAGGATTTGCCTTGTCTTTTGCCATTCTACTTGGAACATACATGTTAGCTGAATTCTTTGAACTTGTTTTTAAGTTTCTAATGCGTAAAAACGATTAAACGCCATGTAGAGACGGAGCATGCTCCGTCTCTACTTATTAAATATGGAAACAAAACCACATTTAGATATTTGCTTCTCTCCATTGCAATATAACGTTTATCACAGACCCGGTAATATAGTGGTTCTTGTAGATGTTATAAGAGCAACAACAGTTTTTGCGACAGCTCTATTCCACGGAGCAACAAAAATAGTAGCTCTGCAGGAAATTGAAGAGACCATGGAGTATGGTAAGATGGGCTACTTGACTGCCGGTGAAAGGGATAGTTATAAGTTAGAAGGTTTCGACTTTGGCAATTCCCCTTTAGAATATTGCAACGATAAAATAAAAGGCAAATCAATTGCAATAACTACAACCAACGGTACGCAAGCATTAAGTGTTGTTCCCGAATCGACAAAAGTAATTACAGGCGCATGGGTTAACGAAACAGTACTATTAGATTATTTAAGAAACTGTGATAAAAACATCTTACTACTTTGTGCAGGCTGGAAATTTGCCGACAGTATAGAAGACACACTTTTTGCGGGGCAACTCGCCTCAAAATTGCTTGCTGATAGTCATTATACAACTTCTGATAGCACACAAATAGCAATCTCGTTGGCAAATATTGCAAAAAACAATGAACTTGAGTTTATACTAAGTCACTCCCCGAGACTAAAATCAAAATATGATATGCTGAAAGATGATATCGCATATAGTTTAAAAAGAGATGTTGCTCCTGTAATTCCAAATCTTGTAAACAAAGCATTTGTTTGCCAATAATTATCAACACAATAAATGCAACAAATCAAAATTTTATTAAACAACTAATATTTTTCTTTGTATATTGCAATGCAGATAATCAAAAACAGTAACTTTGTAAGAATAACATAATAGAAGATATTTAAACATAGTTATTAATAAGCAGTATAAATTTAGTATAAACACAAATTAAAAATATAAACAAATGAAAACTAACAAATTATCTTTTTTACTAGCTATAGTATTAATTTTTACTATTTCAGCACATGGTCAATATGTGACCCCAGGAAACAATTCATCTTTTACGTTAACTGACTTGGTAAACGTGTCGACTGGTGTTGTAACCGGAGGGGACGGGCACTTTTTAATCAGTAACGCTCTTACAATTTCTGCAACCGACACACTTAAAATTCTTACTGACGACACGGTTTTAGTAAGTGCCACAATGCGCATAACAGTAGAAGGAGTTTTAATTTGTAATCCTCCTAATTTAGCAGTTTTTAGAGCACAAGACACAACTGCACCATTTGATGGGTTCAGGTTTAATGATTCTCACAATTCGTTATTGCAAAACGCATCAATTGAGTTTGCTGGAGGGAATAGGGTTATAGGTTCAAACATGACAATCAATAACTGTAGATTTTACAAAAACGCTTATAGTCAAACTAGCGGTGCAATTGATGTTTTTCAGTGCAATCCGACTATATCTAACTGTACATTCGATCAGAACCAACGTTGTGGAGTTTCTAGTGGAACCAATGCATCGGCTTCACCAAAGATTTTGAACTGCTATTTTTATAAAAATGGTACACTAAACCAAAACCGCCCACAAATAAATCTCGGGTCAGGCTCATCTGAGTCCGATACTGTAATTATTCGTGGAAATACAATAATTGGTGAGTACCCTAGAGTAGGAGGTATTTCGGCAGCCACACTTACGGGTGGACAACTAAAAATTGTTGTTGATTCTAACTATATTGTAGGCAACAGATACGGTATCAACATGCAGGGAGCAGGTGTGAATTATGTAATCACAAACAACGATATTATTGACAATAATTTAGAAACAAATCCCAACCTTGGAGGTAGTGGAATTAGCTTCAGTACGGGCAATTCCGGTATCGTATCGAATAACCTGATAACAGGAAACCTTTGGGGAATAACGATACTGAACTCAGCACAGCCTAATATTGGAGAGATTGAACCATCAGTTGTTAATACAGGTAAAAACCATATATACAACAACGGAAACAATGGTCAAACATATAATTTATATAACAACACTTCAGGACTGATAAAAGCACAAAATAACTACTGGGGCACCAATGATGTAGATTCTGTTGAGTTGGGTATTTTTCACTATCCAGACGATAGTACATTGGGATTAGTTGATTATTTGCCTATATATCAAAATAACCAAATGTTATCGTTTGAGTTAACTGACGGTTCTGTTAGTGCAACTGGTAACATAGAAGGAGAAACTATTACAGTACAATTTAACACGACAGTTAATGTTGAAAACCTTACAGCTACATTTACCGTATCGGACGGAGCAACAGTATTTGTAAATAATGAACAGCAAATATCGGGTGTGTCAACTCAAAATTTCAACGATACTGTTATTTATACAGTTGTAGCTGAAAACTTAGAAACAAGAGATTACTCAGTAGTAGTAACGATTTACGAAGCAAGTAACGAGAATCAACTACTTACATTTTCACTAACCGATGGAAATGAAACAGCAGTGGGTGTAATTACAGGTAACATTGTTAATGTTGATTTTGATTCAGAAGTAGATCTTTCACAATTAACAGCAACATTTACTTTATCAGATAGTGCAACAGCTTGGGTTAATGGAGAGTTGCAAGAGTCGGGCGTTTCAATTCAAAATTTCAGTGATACTGTTATTTATACTATTATGGCAGAGAATTTAGAAACAAGGGATTATGCAGTAGTTGTAACAGCTTATGTTCCAAGTAACGAGAATCAATTGCTCACATTCTCATTAACCGATGGAGAGCAAACAGCAGAAGGCGAAATTACAGGAAATGTTGTTAAGGCTGTATTTTTTGCATATACAGATCTTTCGCAGTTAACTGCAACTTTCACATTGTCCGATAAAGCGACAGCTTTGGTTAACGGTGTTGAGCAAGTTTCAGGCGAAACCGTAAACGACTATACAGATACGGTTACATACGTAATTAGAGCGGAGAACGGTGAAACCAACGAATATATAGTTATAGCTGAAATACATGTTGGCATCAATCATGCAAATATTGATGTGAAAATTATGCCAAACCCTGCTAATGAAAACGTTATGATTCAAAGTGACTGTAAAATATTGAACATAAATTTGTATGAAATTAACGGAAAACTAATAAAATCGTGGGAGGCCGATAGTGACAGTAAACTTATTGAAGTGGGAGATATTAGCGGAGGTGTTTACATATTGAAAGTCGAAACAGCCCAAGAGACTATTACACAAAAGTTAATTATTCATTAAAAACATAAGTTTGTGAGAAGGAATATTAGGAAATATTGGTTTGCTGTCAACTTATTGCTAACGGTTTTAGTTCTGCAAACAAATGTTGTTAAAGGCTCAGGATTAGCTTGTGCCAATACGTATGACCGATATTTCCTAATATTTGATAATGGACGAATAATCAAGCAGGATCATAACGTTGCGCAAAAGTATTGGGTAGGACACAATTATATTGCTTTTGTAGATTATATGAGTTCTTTAAGAGTGTATTACAACTCACATGCACTTGAGCTTACATCAGGTATTTCTGAAATTACTCCAGACGATTCGATGTTTGTGTGGTTGTCAGCTGGAACTCTTAGAGCATGGAAAGACGGGGAGGTTTTTTTAATAAACAGGTTTGTTGAGTTTTACAAAGTAAACGAAGGAACAGTTGTGTTTTTTGATCAAAACGAACGTACATTAAATGTATGGTATGATGGTCAAACTTACATTCTTGACGAAAACCATGTTGAATTCCCGCTAACATCTATGCAAATTAGCTATCAAACAGTTGCATGGCAAACTCCTGATTATCAGTTCAAACTCTTTTTTAACGGTAATATTATTAGCAAGCCAATTTATGAGGAGAACCTGTTGTATCAAACAGGCAAGCATTTCTGCGTAATTAACAACCCAGTCTCGCATGAATTTGAGATGCTTACCCCAAATGGAATATATACTTTAGAAAGTACTCATGCTAAGTGGTGGCAAACTAAATACGACAAATTATTATATCTATCAAATAGTGATGATTTGAAAGTTGTAGTAGGAGACTATAACTCAATTATTGGCAATAGTAAGCCAGAAATGAATTCGCTAACAAACAGAGGATTATATTATGATAGATCACAGCATGTTTACTATTATGAAAATCACATCGAACGATTTATAATCAATTATATCCCACATTATTATTACGTATTCAATGACTATTTTATGTTTCGTAACGAGCTAGGTCAAATTCAAATATGGGATAAGGGGGAAGAGGAGTTTCCTCCATTATCGCCCGCAGCAGAAATTACTCCCATGACCGATGTATTGGTCATAAGCGAGGCGACTAAAACATCGTTTTGGTATAAAAACAAACGGTGGGATTATCAATAATTCAAGGTACAAGGAACAAGGTAAAAGGTGCAAGTGGATTTCTTCTTGTACCTTTCTCCTTTTACCTTGTACCTATATTATAGTAGATTACTCGCCATTTCAGCCAAGGCACTTCGTTCACCCTTTTGTAAATGAACGTGCATAAACAACGGCTGTTTTCTTATTCTGTCGGTTAAATATGATAATCCGTTAGAACGAGCATCGAGATATGGAGTGTCAATTTGCTGAATATCACCAGTAAAGACAATTTTTGTTCCTTCTCCTGCTCGGGTAATTATTGTTTTTACTTCGTGTGGTGTTAGGTTCTGAGCCTCGTCAATAATAAAGTAAACGTTGCTAAGACTACGTCCACGAATATATGTCAGTGGAGTTATAACTAATCGTTCATCATTAAGCATTTGGTCAATTTTTTCCGATTGCTTACTGTGCTTTTTATTCGCTGTTTTAATGACACCTAAATTATCAAACAAGGGCAACATGTATGGACCTATTTTTTCTTTCACATCACCGGGAAGAAAACCAATATCGCGATTAGATAGTGGAATTATTGGACGCGCCAGCAAAATATGATCAAATTCGCTTGCCATCTCTAAAGCAGCTGCAAGAGCAAGTAAAGTTTTTCCTGTACCAGCCTTTCCCGTAATGCTTACAAGTGGTACTTGTGGATTAAGCAGTGCGTGAAGTGCAAATCGCTGTTCAATATTTCTCGGTTCGATGCCATAAGCAAAATTCTTAGTGACAGCGTGCAACTGTTGCGTTTCCATTTCATAATAGACAGGTATAGTTTGCTCGCCATCTTTTGAGCTGAAAATCATATGCTTATTCTCATCGGGGAGTTTTGGCAACGGAATATTTTTTGCTTCAACAGGCTCTTTTGTTTGGTACATGTTGTATATAAACGTTGGATCAATATTTTTTATCTCCTCGGCACTTGAAAAAATATTCATATCCGTAACCATGTCGGTTTCATAGTCTTCGGCAGGAATGCCAAGCGCTAATGCTTTGATTCTCAAGTTTATATCCTTTGAAACAAATATTACTGGCTCTTTTCTTTTATTCTTTACATATTCGGTTATAGACAGTATGTTGTGATCAGGAGTATTTGCAGGAAAATTGCTTTTAAGTATTTCTGAAAACTCATGATTTGGTTCAATATACAATTTGCCTAAACCTTTGCCGAGCGAGACACCATTGTTAAAAAGACCGTCTCCAGCAAGACTACTTAAATCGCGAGCAATTTGTCTAGCATTAAAATTTATTTGATCAAAGCCTTTTTTGAAATTATCAAGTTCCTCTAAAACGGTTATAGGAATTACAATATCATTATTCTCAAAATTTTGCAGACATTTAAAGTCGTGTAGTAACACATTGGTATCTAGTACAAATACTTTTTTCTTTGAAGCCATAGTTTAAAAATTATAGTTTTTGTAAAGTTAACAAATATCTTTGCAAAATAAATTTTCGAAATGTTAATTTTTTATGACATATCAAGAGACCTTAAATTACCTGTTTTCACAATTGCCAATGTATCAAAGAATTGGTGGTGCAGCTTATAAAGCTGATTTATCGACAACTCAAAAATTAGATGAGTACTTTAATCATCCACACCAGAGGTTTAAGTCGATACACGTTGCAGGTACCAATGGAAAAGGATCGGTTTCGCATATGTTGGCATCGGTTTTTCAAAATGCAGGTTTCAAAACAGGACTTTATACATCTCCCCATATGTTGGATTTTCGTGAGCGAATAAAAATTAATGGTCAAATGATACCTGAAAACGAGGTGGTTGAGTGGGTTGAGCAACACAAAGCCATTTTAACCAAACTATCGCCAAGTTTTTTTGAAATGACTGTGGCTTTAGCTTTTGACTATTTCGAACGGCAAAATGTTGATATTGCAATTGTGGAAGTCGGCATGGGCGGGAGACTAGATTCTACAAATATCATTACGCCGGAACTATCTATTATTACAAATATTGGTCTCGATCATACACAGTTCTTGGGTAATACTTTAGCCGATATTGCAAGAGAGAAAGGCGGTATTATAAAAGAAGGTATTCATGTGGTTGTTGGCGAATATAACAACGAAACATTGCCAGTTTTAAAACAGTTGGCAGATAATGCAAAAACTGTGTTAACAACTGCAGACGAGCAATTTAGACTACTGGACAGCAAAGTAGAAGAAAATGGCATTAAAAAGTTTTTTGTTGAGGATGTAAAAGAGCGCAATAAATTTGTTGTTGAGTTGGATTTAATAGGTTTATATCAGGACAAAAATATAATTACGTTTTTAGCGTCATTAACAGAGATTTGTAAAATATTTAATTTAGATTTCAAAGAGTCAATTAAGGCAGTTAAACATACTGCATCTACTACAGGATTGATGGGACGTTGGCAAGTTTTAAAACAAAAGCCATACGTTGTTGCCGATATTGCACACAATGCAGATGGAATAATAGAAACATTTAAACATGTCAAAGGTCTGAAATACAAAACCTTACATATAGTATTGGGTGTTGTTAACGACAAAGATGTAAAATCAATGCTAAAAATGTTGCCCGAAAATGCTAAATTTTATTTCACGCAACCATCGGTGCCACGTGCATTAGACTTTGAAAAATTATACGATTTAGCTAAAGCCGCAGGTTTCGATGGAGAAAAATTCCCAAAAGTAAGTATGGCTATCCAATCAGCAATAAACAAAGCTCAACCTGATGATATGATATATATTGGCGGCAGTGCATTTGTTGTTGCTGACGCTCTGCAATTAGCAATCGAGTTAAAAAGTTAAAAGTAATTTACGATAGCAATAAATCAATTGAATGTCAGGATATTGTAGAGACGTCATATTATACCAATTGTAATTTTAAAATAGTACAATCTTTTTAAAATTTTACAATTGTAAATGCCGATGTTACAGATACATAGTTCAAACGAACGATAGTGAGGTTTGGACTATAGTAGCTGTCCAATCGGTATTATGGCGTCTCTCTGCAATTAGCAATGAACAATGATAGGTGCAAGGAGCAAGGTACAAGGAGCAAGTGTAAGCCTTTCGGCTTTTTGGTGGACAACGCTTGCGTTGTCTATACTTGTACCTTTCACCTTGTACCATTTACCTTTTATACTATATTTGCGGATTGAAAATTAACATTAAATTATTAGTTATATGGATAATATTAAACCTGCAGAGATTGTTAGAGATATTACCTTAATGGGAGCACAGAAAGCCAAACTTCCAATTAAGGACATACTTATTCGTGGATTTTTAGCCGGAGCTTTTTTAAGTTACGCAACTACACTTGCTTTTACAGTTGCAACGCAATCCGGATTGAGCTATGTTGGAGCAATGGTTTTCCCCGTAGGATTTATTATGATTGTTTTGCTTGGTTTAGAACTTGTTACGGGAAATTTTGCAATCGTTCCAATGGCTGTTATGGACAAACAGATAACCATGCGAGGGCTTTGGCACAATTGGTTTTGGGGCTTTACTGCTAACTTATTAGGTGCACTATTTTTCGGAATCTTGTTTGTGCTTTATAGTACCAAACTGGGAACAACGTATAATTTTGAGACAGCAGAAAGACTCATTGCAGTAGCTACCGATAAGACATTAGCTTATAAACAGCAAGGTGCAGGCGGAATGGTTGTAGTAATAATAAAAGCTATTCTTTGTAACTGGATGGTAACCTTGGGCATTGTAATGGGAGCCACTTCAAACTCTACAGTAAGTAAAATTTTTGCAATTTGGATTCCGATATTCACTTTCTTCGCAATTGGCTTAGAGCACAGCGTAGTTAATATGTTTGTTATCCCAACGGCTATGATGGCTAATGCACCTATAACCATGTACGACTGGTGGATATGGAACCAAATACCTGTAACTTTGGGTAATATAGTAGGGGGCTTTGTATTTACGGGGCTCTTCTTACACCTAACCTACAAAAATAGATAGTTAAAGAGTTAAAAGTTATCCGTGTTTTCCAAAAAAAGAAATAATATCAAACTTTGTTATGTCCAAAGGATATTTTTTATATATTTGTTAATGAAAAGGTTGCATTTGGTAGTTGAAGCTATCAGTGTTTACTTTTCAGACAAAATTTTTTAATGTTTAACTAAATGAATAATAGTATGTAAATAAAATTGAAATATAAAATATAGCGTTTAGCCGAATTCTCTCATCGAAATCTACCAAATTTCCAAACTGAACGGGATATTAAGCGAAACGCCACGCCAAGGCGTGGTCGTTGCTTTACTTGTTCAGTGGGTTTTGGTAGAACCTCGATGAAAGTGAGCTTCAGACCACGTTTTTTTTGTATTAACCGAAAGCAAAAAAACAAATAAGTAAACCGTAATAAATTTATCAACATTAAAATTTTTAAATTAAACTAATATGGTTCAGCGAAAGCCAACGGGCTAACCACCCAGCGTGACAACAAAAATTTATTAATCTAATCAAAAAGTGGAGTCCAGAAATCACTTAAATAAACGGGGCGGAACTGAAAAGCCAGATGAGTAAGAAATTTAAAACAAACAAATATGAAAGTTTTTAGATTATTATTAGGTAGCCTTTTACTGTTAGGCGTAGCAACATTAAGTGGTTGTAAGAAAGAAAAAGAAGAAGTAAAAGTTGATAAAAGAGATCAATATGTTGGGACATGGAATTATACTCAAACAGGTAGCATGACACTTTATCATAATGGTGAAGCTGTTTACACTGTACCAATGGACGGAAGTGGAACAATGTCAATTACAAAATCTGGTGAAAATGATTTAATAATTGATGGAGTGAAATTTACTGTTAATGGTAACAATTTGACTGCTCCTACGCAGAGTCTAACCGATGCCTCTGATGGATTTAATTATGTAGCAACAATAACTACTGATAATGGCACCTTAGCTCCAAATGTTATTACTATTAATAATTCAATTACAGGAACATGGAATAACAGTGATGGAGATACAGGAAATCTTTCAGGTACATTAACAACCATTTTAACCAAGTAAAAAATAAATTAGATTACTAAAGTAGCCATAATGTATCAATCTTTGTTATGGCTTTTAAAGAGGAGTCCAGATACCTCTCTAATAAACGGGGCGACAGCGAAAAGCCTTATGAGTAGCATCATTTAAAAAAAATAAAAAAATGAAAGCATATAAATTTTCAATATTTGCAATACTTTTAACAGCGTTAATTTCATTTTCAAGCTGTTCGTATCGTTTAGTCGATTTTACAATAATAAGTTCAAAAAACCACTCTTTAAATCTTGACCTAAGCCAAGGAAAGCAGGTAGAAGGTTCAAGTAAAGGTTTTTTGGGACTTGGAGCAACGATTAAAGATGCTATGGATAAAGCATTACAAAGTGCAGGTTCAGAGTATGATTTACTTGTAAATGGAGTTGTAAGAGTACAAGATTACTTCTTTGTATCGGGGTATAAAGTAACAGGAACAGCCGTTAGTTCTGCAAAATTAAAAGCAATGTTAGGGGAAAAAGGTTTTGAAGAGTGGTGTAAAGCAAATAATATATTTGACCCTGAGCAAGCAGTAGTTATGAAATAACAAACAACCTAAAAGGGCGGAGAATCAAACTTCCGCCCTTTAATATAAAATTCGTGTAAAATCTGTTTAATCCGTGTTATCTGTGTTCTCTACTCCAAGTAAGTATATCCATACAATCCCGACCGATAATTCGATAAAAACTCTTTTCCCTCTTCGGTGGTTATTTTGCCAGCTTTTACTGACGACGTAACCCAAGTCTCAACGGTTCTTACCATTTTCTTTGGATTATACTGTACATATTCAAGTACTTCGGCAACGGTCTCACCATCAATAACCTGGTCGATTGTATATCCTTTTTTATCCACAGAAATATGCACTGCATTTGTATCGCCAAACAGATTGTGTAGATCGCCCAAAATCTCTTGGTATGCTCCAACTAAAAAGACTCCGATGTAATATGAATCCTTTTTTGGAGTGTGTATTGGCAAGTAGTATGAAAAGTTGCGTGTAGAAATAAAGTTTTCAATCTTACCGTCCGAATCGCAGGTAATATCTTGAATGGTTGCAGAGCGATTGGGCTTCTCATCATGTTGTTGTAAAGGAATAATAGGGAAAATTTGGTCTATCGCCCAAGAGTCTGGCAGAGATTGAAAAAGCGAGAAGTTACAGAAGAACTTGTCCGAAAGGAACTTAGGCAGTTGTCTTAATTCGTCGGGGACGTGCTTCATAACTTGTGTCATTGAGTATATCTCGCTTGCGATTGTCCAGAAAAGACGTTCAACCTGTGCTCTTGTTCTCAAATCCAAAAAGCCAAGGCTAAAGCGGTCTAAAGCCTCTTCGCGGATCTGTTGTGCATCATGCCAACTCTCAAACATTCGTGGTTGATTTAAGTTGTCCCAAATGGAATAAAGTTCTTTGACAAGCTCATGGTCAGTTTCAGCAGCCTCCTCGTCGTTATCCCATTTCGGAAGGCTTGTGGCTTCCAAAACCTCAAACACTAAAATAGAGTGGTGAGCAGTTAAAGAACGCCCCGATTCGGTTATAACGTTCGGGTGGGGGAGCTCATTTTTATCAGCTGCATCGGCAAATGTTGATACAGCATCATTAACATACTCTTGTATGGTATAGTTTACGCTACTGCCAGTCTCTGATGATCGTGTTCCGTCATAATCCACTCCTAAGCCTCCTCCGATATCGACAAACTCGATGTTATATCCTAATTTTGATATTTGTACAAAAAATTGTGCGGCTTCCCTTAAAGCTGTTTTTATGCGCCGTATTTTGGTTATTTGACTACCTAAATGAAAATGCACTAACTTTAAGCAATCGCGCATCTTGTATTTTTCTAATAAATCGAGAGCATCTAAAATTTCGCTTGACGATAATCCAAATTTGCTGACATCGCCACCGCTATCTTCCCACTTACCGCTGCCAGAGCTCGCGAGTTTGATTCTAATTCCTAGGTTTGGTTTGACTTTTAATCGTCTGGCTATTGTTGCGATAAGTTTAAGTTCGTTAAGTTTTTCGACAACCAAAAATATTCTGCGACCCATTTTTTGTGCTAGCAGTGCCAGTTCAATATAGTCTTCATCTTTGTAGCCGTTACAAATAATGAGGGAGTCGCTGTCGGTATTAATTGCAATTACAGCGTGCAGTTCTGGTTTTGAGCCAGCTTCCAAACCGATATTGAATTTTTTCCCGTGTGTAACAATCTCTTCAACAACAGGTTGCATTTGGTTGACCTTGATTGGATATATAATAAAAGTCTCTGCTTTGTAGTTGTACTCTTTCCGAGCTTCTTGAAAACAGCTTGCCATTTGCTCAATACGCATATCCAAAATATCGGGAAACCTGATGAGCATGGGAGTTGAAAGGTCTCGCAGTTGAAGTTCATCAACCAACTCTTTAAGGTCAACCGGGTGGTCGCCTTTTCTGGGAGTAACAACAACATTTCCTTTTTCATTTATTGAAAAATAGGGCGATCCCCAACCTTCAACGTTGTACAACTCCATTGAGTCTTCAATTCTCCATTTTCTCATTTTTTTCTCAAATTTTAAATTGGTTAAATATTAAGACTTTGTTAGCCATTTTTTTCATAGCAAAAATAGCTCCATATTTTAATATAAACTCATTTAAAATAACAATAATTTAACTCTGCTTGTTAAATCTTTCTAGAATACTTTCATCTTCAATCTCTTTTGAAAGTGATTCGATTGTGCTATACGGAACTTCATAAAGGTCAAGAACAAGCAAGCCGTCTAAAGCGTCATTAAATTTTGGATCGATGTTGAAACCAATAATTTTTGCGTTAAGTTTGAGATACTTTTTTAGCAAAATAGGCATCTTGTTTTTATCTGGCTCAATATCACTTATATATTTGTCTATCTTACTCATATCATCTTTTGCCTTTTCAAGAATGATATTAGTGTCGAACTTCATATTTGGTTTAAAACGTGTTCGTGGTGTGATATATTTAGCCATGCTTTCATCGTAGTAGTACTCTTTTAGAAAGCTTGTAATCAAATCTTTACTAAATTTTGAAAATTGATTACTTATACTTACAGGTCCTATCAGATATCTATATTCGGGGTGTTTTAATAGAAAATATAAAATCCCTTTCCATAGCAAGAATAGTGGAAGGGGTTTACGTTGATACTTTTCAACAATAAACGAGCGACCTAATTCCAAACTCTGTTCCATTATTGGCAACATTTCCGAGTCGATTTTGAATAGAGCGCTCAGATAAAAGCCGTTAATACCGTATAGTTGTGTTATATCCTTGCCTCTACCAACACGGTATGCCCCAACAATGTTAGAATCTATCTCGTCCCAAATAAACAAGTGGTAGTAATATAAATCATACTCATCAATGTCGATGCTTGAGTTGGTGCCCTCTCCAACGGCTCGGAAAGTAATTTCTCGTAAACGTCCGATCTCTTTCAAGATATTTGGGATAAGGCTACTGGGTGTACAAAAAACAGTCATATCTCCACTTTGGAAAAGAGTATAATGTTTTCTAACCTGTTCAACCTCAGCTATCTGTACTTCTATTGGAATAGGCTCAACAATCTGTTCCGGAGTTTTTGATCTGCCTAAGCGTGGAACAAAGAATTTTTTCACATCTATTTTATTGTCCAAGGCGTAAGTTCTTGCACGTAAATATCGTCCATACTTTTCGTTATCAGTAAACTCTTCGGTCTCTTTTGGCAAAATAGGGCTTCCTATTCTTATCTGAATATTGCTGTTTCGTTTTGATATCAAATCTCCTGCAGAGCCTAATATTGGAGACATTGATCCAATAAGATGGAATAGGTTTCCGCTCGATCCACTGATATGTATTGGGATAACTGGAAGATCAACACTTCTGATAAATTTTATATACTCCTCGCGCCAACGCCTGTCTGTAATCCCTTTGGTATCAATGCTGTATGTGCTTACTCCGCCTGCCGGGAATATACACAGAGGATGTCCATTACTAAGGTGTATAAGTGCCTGTCTTATTTGTCCAATTGAGCTGATAAAAGGATTGGTGTTTTTTCCAGTTTTAAATTGAATCAGGTAATCTTTTACAATAGTTACCTTGTTTATTAAGTCGGTGGCAAATATTTTTACATCGTGGCGTTTTTTTGCTAATGTGTTTATCAGCAACAGTGCATCAATACCTCCAAATGGGTGATTGCTAACAACAATAAAACTGCCAGATTCAGGAATATTATCAAGCTCTTTTTCAGTAATTACGATATTTAGTCCCAATTCATCCAGAGTATCATTAATAAGCTTTTCGCTGTCGCGATTATCAGTTTTCTCTTTTGGGTGAACATCAATTATAAATCGAAATATTCTTTTCAGTAAAGCTTTTACCATTGTTCTTGATTAATTTTAGATTGTTTAACAATTGAATTAATAGAAAAATTAGTTAATTGTTTTGCTGTCAGATTGTTCGAGGTTGTCTTGTTTGTCGATTTTTAAATCAAACAAAGCCTCCATCTGCTCTTCAAGATTTATGAAATTAAGAACAGTATCCTGACGTTCGGTTACGGTGTTATCGGTACAAATTATAGTCCTTGATTTGAATTTGTTTAAAATAACCGTATCGTGTGTTGCCATGATTACTGTAGTACCTTCGTTTTTCAAATTTGTGAGTAAGTTCATAATATTCTCAGATGTATCAGTATCAAGGTTCCCCGTGGGTTCGTCTGCAAGTATAAGATCAGGATTATTAAGAATAGCTCTTGCTATTACTACGCTTTGTTGCTCGCCACCAGACAGTTCATGAGGCATTTTGTACCCTTTAAAACTCAGTCCTACGCGTTCAAGGACCTCATTTATACGTTTATCGATAAGCTTCTTTTTTGTCCAGCCAGTTGCTTTCAAGACAAATGATAGATTATCATGTACTGTTCTATCTGTAAGTAGTTGAAAATCTTGAAAAACAAATCCCATTTTTCTTCTCAAAAATGGAATCTCTTTCCTCTTTAGTTTGTCAATTTTGAAACCGCAAACGGTACCTGTACCAGATTTTAATGGAATTTCGCCATACAAAGCCTTAAGTAATGTCGATTTCCCTGAACCGGTTTTCCCGATTATATACAAAAGTTCGCCTTTTTTTACCGTTAAATTGACATTCCGTAAAACTGAGTACTCTTTGTGAGAGATGTCAACACTGTTTAATTCGCAAATTACATCCATTTATTCTCTTTTTTGACAAATATATCAATAAAACAAACCTTTACAAACCATTTTACCTGTTTATTTTTTTTGGATAACAAGTACTGTTTTTTTAGGCAAATTTAGATAATGTTTGTTATATTTGAGCGTTTTAGTACAAAGACGAATATGTACTTTAAGGACAGATATAATATCTATTCGTGTTTTTGCCTTTATATACTGTATTTTATAAATAAAACTTCAAAAAACACTTGATAAAAAGCGAATATGACAACAACTCAAAAGAATCCCATTTTTGCGATCAAG
The DNA here is from genome assembly GCA_012519055.1 of Bacteroidales bacterium. Taxonomy (NCBI): domain Bacteria; kingdom Pseudomonadati; phylum Bacteroidota; class Bacteroidia; order Bacteroidales; species Bacteroidales bacterium. The sequence continues at coordinate 52,913 of JAAYQU010000031.1, forward strand.
AATCTGCTTTTGTTAATAACTCTTTTTATTTATCCCTTTACAATCGTTTTTTCGCAAGACTACAGCTTAACGTTTGATCCCGAACGCGACTACAAGGAGGGATTGCGTCTTTTTAATGAAAAGCGTTATGCTTCTGCTCAGCAATATTTTGATAGGCTCAGTGATCGCGAACAAAGAGTAGGGTTTAGCGATATTTCATCAGATGCCGAATATTTTGGAGCTATTTGTGCTATTGAACTACACAACAAAGATGCCGCAGCCCGTATATTGAGATATATTGAAAATCATCCGGGCAGTCCACGAATAATGATGGCGCATTTTCAAATGGGACGACATTTGTATAGATTAAAAAACTATTCGGCAGCTGCAAAATGGTTCGACAAGGTTACGCGGCAAGATTTAGTTGAAGACCAATTAGCAGAGTTCTATTTCAAAAAAGGATACTGTGCATATATGACAGAAAATTATGTTTTGGCAAATAGAATGTTTTACGAACTTGTAGATAAGCCAAAATCAGATTTTTATGAACCAGCCCTCTATTACTATTCACATCTTGAGTACGAAAAGAAGAATTACCAAACAGCACTACAAGGGTTCGAGAGACTAACTGAAAGTCAGGTGTTTGGTAAATATATGCCATATTATATATCTCAGATATATTTTCTTCAAAAACGATATCAGGAGGTAATTGATTACGTTCCGCAACAAATTGATAAGGTTGATGATGAGCGCGTTCCGGAACTAAAACGAACTATTGGCGAGTCGTACTTTAGATTAGAGAAGTTCGATAGTGCAGTCCACTATCTTGAACAGTATAAAGAGGTCGCCGAAAGCTACGAAAGATATGATATTTATCAACTTGGATTCGCCCATTATAAAATCGGGAATTATGAGCAAGCAACAAAAAATCTAAGCATGGTAACAAACACTACCGATTCGTTGTCGCAAAATGCTTATTATCACTTAGGAGACAGTTATTTAAAATTAAATGATAAGAAAAATGCTCACTTAGCTTTTGGTAATGCCTGGCGTATGCCGTTTTTAAAAGATATCCAAGAAGATGCACTGTTTAACTATGCAAAACTAACTTACGAGCTTAGCTATGCCCCATTCAATGAGACAATTAGAAACTTTGAAACCTATCTTGAAATGTTCCCAAATTCGGGACGTAGAAATGAGGTTTACGACTATTTGGTAAAAGTTTATCTAACCGGACGAAACTACAAAGAAGCTCTCGCTTCATTAGATAGGATAAAAGATACGAATAGGATACTCGATAATGCCCGACAACGCACCACTTTCTATTACGGGATAGAGTTGTTTACTAATCAAAATCTCACCGAAGCTGCAAAAATGTTAGAGCAGTCAATTGCTTCCAAAGGCGATGATCATAAAATGAGAGCAATGACAAGTTATTGGTTAGCAGAGGTTTACAATCGTCAAAATAAATACAGTGCAGCGTTAAGCTCATACGATCAGTTTCTTACAACGCCCGGTGCATATAACACTAAAGAGTATAGACTAGCAAACTATAATATTGGTTATATCTACTTTAATAAAAAAGATTATAACAACGCAATCCATTGGCTAAAACTGTTTGCCGAAAGACCCATTGCCGACAAACGATTTGAAATTGATGCTTACCTAAGACTTGGTGATAGCTATTTTGCACAGAAACAGTATTCTCGCTCGGTTGAAAATTATGAAAAAGCAATTGTTGCAAGTGATGGTACAAGTGAATACGCTTATTTCCAGAAAGGTATATCTTATGGGTTGATTGAAAAACAGAAAGAAAAAATAGAAACACTAAACTATTTTTATACAAACAACAGATCAATTTATGCTGATGTTGCAATTTACGAAATTGCCAAAGCCTATACACGTATGGGTAATAACGAGAAAGCAATAGAGTCGTACCAATATATCGTAAATTCATTTCCCAATAGCTTGTTAAACGTAAAATCGCAGTTACAAAGCGGACTTTTAGCTTTTAATTCGGGCGAAAATCAACGTGCGGTAAACTATTTAAAACGTGTAATCGAGAATTATCCCGCAAGTCCCGAAGCTAACGAGGCAGCTGCAACATTGAAAAATGTCTATGTTGAAATGAACGATGTTGACAGCTATTTTTCCTATGCTAAAGCAATTAATCGAGATGTAAGCGCAATCGAAAAAGACTCGCTAACATTTATAACCGCTGAAAAAGCTTATTTGTCAAGTGATTACAATAAAGCAATATCAATGCTGACAGACTATTCTAAAAAGTATCCCAACGGAAAATTTCTGTCAAATTCCGAGTTCTACAGAGGAATGAGTGCATTAAAGATTAAGGATACAACAATGGCAATAGCTGCTTTTACTAAAGTTGCTGAGCTTCCAAGAAATATTTACTCAGTGCTTGCTGTGACAGAATTGTCGAGACTTTGCTATAGAACAGGCGATTACGCTTTAGCCATTAAATCATATGAAAAATTGATAGAGATAGCCGATGCAGAAGAGCTTCTTGCTGAGGGACATATCGGAATAATGCGCTGTAACTATAAGCTAAACAATTGGGACAAAGTTCCAGAGGCGGTCGAAGATGTTTTAAAATTGCCAGGTGTATCGCAAGAGATTCAAATTGAAGCTATATACTCTCGTGCTAAAGCCCTATACGCTATGAATAGCTATGGTAAAGCTTTGATAGATTTTAAGGAATTACAAGCAAATACTAGAACACCCGAAGGAGCAGAGGCAAGGTATATGGTAGCGCAAATATTACAAAAAACAGGTAAGCCCGACGATGCAGAAAAAGCAATTCTTGAATACATAAAAGTATCGACACCGCATTATAAGTGGTTAGGTGAGAGCTTCTTATTATTAGCAACAATTTTGAAAGATAAAGGCGATAATTTTCAAGCAAAAGCATATTTACAAAGCCTGTTAGATAGTTATCCTGATGATAACGATGGAGTGAAAGTCCGGGCTAATGAGATACTAAGCTCAATTTCAATGATTGAAAATGAACCCTTTGAAAAACAAGGCGAAGATGTTTTAATAGATGTACAGTAAAACTTTTCGAAAAATTATAAACGTATGAAAATTTACACCAAATCATTAATTAGCATATTGTTCGTAGCCGCTATATATACGTCAGCACAAGCCCAAGAGCCTAAAAAAGAGCAAACTAAAGAGGTAGTGGTTGAGAAAGAGTATGAACCAGTTGTTCGTGAAGCCGAACGCATTACGTTACTACCTGAATTTGAAGATACTGCAAAAGTTCAAATCGATTTTGATTATAATATAAGGTCTTCAGCTATGTACGGCAAATTTGCACCTCGAGCAATTAAGCCAGCTAAGCTTATGGGAGAACCTATCTATCCAATTGAGCATGCGTATATTTTGTTAGGAGTAGGAAATTATCTTTCCGGAATAGGTCAAGTTAGAGTAAATTCGTTGAGAAACCAAGAGCATCAATGGTTTGCAGGAGCTGATTTTTTTGGTTCATTTGGAAAAATCAAAGACCAGTGGAACCGTGATGTTAAACTAAACTCCACAGATACGGAAATATTGGCAAACGGGAAAAAGTTTTTCAAACGCTCAGCGCTGGAGGGCAATATACAATTCAACAATAATAGATGTAACTACTATGGTCAAGCCATTTCTCCCACTGAAATTACCATCCCCGACTCGCTACTAACAGATGATTATCAATCTGTTACCCGTTTTAATGCTGATATTTCGCTTTATAGTTTCGATCGTAGCAGCAAGAAAGCCAATTTCACTACTACGTTAACATTTAATCATTTACAAGCAAAAAATGATGTGGTTGAGGATAAGTTTGGTCTTAACGTTTATGTTGATAAATATTACGACAAGCAATTTCTTGGCATGGAGGCGAAATTCAAATACATTAACAATGAAAACCTGCCCGACACCATAAGTAACTTTTTTATAGATTTTAACCCTTGGTTGGGATTATTCGGGAAAACATGGCGTATCCAGGTGGGAGCCAACTCTACTTACAACGAGCATATTACAAAATACTATTTATATCCTAATGTTAAGCTACATTACAATATTGCGGCGTTTTTCTTGGTGCCTTATGTCGAGGTGACTGGGAATTACCAATTGAATACATTTGAGCGAATGGTTGATGAGAACTTTTTTATCAATCCACGGTTGTCGGTCGAACCCACAAATAATAAATTGATTGTTAACGGTGGGATAAGAGGTATGGTTAGTAGTCGTTTAGGTTTCAATGCTAATGCAACATATCAGAAAACAGCAAATCAATATTTTTACGTGCCCGACACATCAGACCTTCGCGGACGCTTCTTTACAGTTGAATATGACAATATGTCAATCTTTTCAGTAGGTGGCGAGCTTTCTTGGAAGCAGTCCGACCAATTAAATATTATTTTGCGTGGACAATATTCAACCTATACCCTCGATTCACTTGCAGCACCTTGGCACTTGCCACGTATTGTTGCAGACTTAACCGTCCGATATCGTTTGATAGAAAAATTGACACTCTCAAGTGACCTATTTTATCGTGGCGAAAGAACTGTCAAAAAAGTTGACGGAACACAGGGAGTTTTAGATCCTTTAGTCGATTTAAACATAATGGCAGAGTACCAGCTAAACCGTATTTTCGGGTTTTTCATCAAAGGATGCAATATTCTTAATCGTCGTCAGTATGTCTATGACAACTATCAAATGCATAGGTTGCATGTTTTGGCGGGGGCTAAGATACTATTTTAAAGTCAATTAGCAATGTGCAATGCTTGCACTCGGTCGCTGGCTTGTCGAAGTGAACAATTAACAATAACGAATTGAGAATAGAATAAGCTTCACAAAACACTAATGGCACACGCAATATACGTCGTATAGTGCCGTTAAAATCAAAAATTTTATATGCAAAAATTATATTCTATTTCCCTGTTTCTAATTTGCATTGCATTTTTTTCGTGTCGCGAATTAGTTACAGACCAATTTCCTCACTACGACCAGAAGCCAGTTGTAAACGCTGTAATAGTTGCAAATGATACCATGCTTGTACACTTATCATATGCAAGTAGTATTGGAATCGAGCCTTTGGCTGTAATTGAAAATGCAATAGTCGAAATATCAGATAGTTCGGGATATGCAGAGGTGTTGGATTATAGAGGTGACGGCATTTACAAGTCGCAAACAACGGCAGTGGCTGGAGCGACATACTATATTACTGTTAAAGTAGATGGCTTTGAGACCGTTACAGCTCAATGCACTGTTCCCAACGCAGAACAAATTGTGGACATTGTACACGTTGATATTGCAGGGGTGAATGACGAGGGAGCAACCTACCCCTCGGTTTCAGTTACATTTACTAACAATCCCACCGAGACACAATATTTCGAGATTGTTCTAAGGTTGTTAGAGTACGACAGCGAAAGACATGCCGAGCTTATAAACGTAACCGACCCTATAATAATGAACGAGGGAATTAATTTGGCAATGTTTAGTAATAGTATGTGTGTCGATTCTGTACATACGGTTACTCTTAACTATACGACTAACCATTTTAATATGAGCACTATGGAGCTATTTCCGCTTATCGTTGAGTTCAGAACCATTGATTTGTCGTACTATCAATATTGCAGACAGCTATACTTGTATCAATTGGGTCGATACCCTGAAGCTTTCTCAGGGAATGTAAGTCCCACCGGGCTTTATAGCAACGTGAAAAATGGTCTTGGAATATTTGGGGCTTATTCGGCAGTTGTTGCAGATACTATATTTCCAACCCACGATATAAGATAGAGTATGAAGCGTTTAGCAATACTATTAACTGTTATTTTACTCAAAACGCTTTCAGTGCAAGCGCAGAGCTCTGTACGATTATCGGGGATTGTGAAAGATGCATCCACAGGCGAAACTATTATAGGTGCTTATGTATCAGATACTGTGTTTAAAAAAATTACTGTTACCGACAATAACGGATATTTTAATTTAAGTGTAAAAACATCGTCAGTTGTAAGGATATCGTTTATTGGTTTTGCTGACAGTTTTTTGTTACCGCCATTTTTGACAGATACCATTGTATCAATAGAGTTGACGCCGGGACAGGAGCTTGCCGAGGTTGTAGTTGTAGAGTCACGGTATACGCAGTCTAATGTTGCGTCTTTGGGTAGGAGGGAGCTAACACTAATTCCTGCAATTGGCGGAAAACCTGATATTGCCAAAGGATTGCAACTTTTGCCTGGCATAGCAAGTCAAAATGAGGGGTCGAGCCTTTTGCTTGTGCGTGGTGGAGATCCCGGACAGAACCTTTATCATTTCGACAATGTACCGGTATTGTATGTGAACCATTTAGGAGGATTTATGTCGGTCTTTAACCCCGAAATAATCAATAATATAGATGTTTACAAAGGCGGTTTTCCTGCGCGATACGGTGGCAGGCTCTCTTCGGTTGTTGATATAATTCAGCGCGAGGGCAGTAATGTCGGACATAAGGGATCGTTTGGGATAGGGATTACAGATTTAAACTTTTCAGTCGAGGGACCAGGATTTACAAAACGGACAAGCTATATTATCACAGGGCGAAAAACTATGATTGACCCGTTGATGTATGCGGCAAGTAGATTTTTTGAAAACGAATATCGAGTTATGTACGGATTTCACGATTTGAATGCCAAATATACGTGGAAGCCGACCGAAAAGACATCACTAAGTTTTAATTTTTATCAGGGTGATGACTATATCGTGTACTGGAGGAACAACGATTATTCCAGATACAAGGAAAAACACAACAACGTTAATGTTTGGGGAAATATTCTCACTTCGGCAAACCTAAAGCATGTTGCAACACCACGACTTTATGTCACTGCGGCAGCGCACTACAGTCGATATCGAATAAAAAATCGTACAAAGTATGAATTTAGTGGAGCAGAGGAGTCGCTGTCGATAGATAAAACGCAACTATCTAATGTACAAGACGTTGGCTTGCGTTTTTCTGCCGACTACAGTCTTACATCTTTTTGGAAAATTGAGGCAGGTAGCAATGTGTCGTATTTTAACCATTTGCCAAGTGCTCTTTATCAAGGAAGTAGAAGAAATTTGGTACAGTCGGGCAGTATAGAGTCGTTCGAAGCCGTATTATTTGCAAACAATAAGCTCTTTATACTTGAGAAAACTGAGCTAAATCTAGGACTCCGCCAGACAAACTATTTTGCTAAACGTTATAGCGATAATCAGTTTGAACCACGTCTTACAATTTCGTCCGAACTGTTTAAGAATAACAGACTTAACGCCAGCTATATGTGGGTTCATCAAAATGCACATTTAATGTTAACGTCTGGTAGCATAGCTAATAGCGAGATATGGATTCCTGGCACGTCCGCTACCCCGGGAGCTGAATCACAGCAATATACGGTTGGTTGGAACAGCATATTTTTGAAAAACAGATACAGTTTTGATATAACGCTGTATTACAAGACATTAAGCAATTTAGCAACCTACAAAGAGGGATACAGTAACTTTTGGGGCGATACGGATTGGCAATCGAAAATAGAATCTGGTGGCGTGGGAGAATCCAAAGGGGTTGAGGTACTTCTAAGAAAAAACAGCGGTACGCTGACAGGATTTTTATCCTACACCTATTCGCTGACAAATCGTAAATATCCTAACATAAACAACGGAAAACCATATATTTACGATTACGACCGTCCGCACTCGTTGTCAATTTCAGCAATCTATAAGTTTAACGAAAAATTGTCACTGTCGGCCACATGGGTCTATCAAACCGGATTGCCATATACGCCGGCAATTGGGCGACAAATTGTTATCGCGCCAAATGCGAATGGAGAAGGCGAACACCTATATTACGAAGCCCTGATTTTTGGAGAGCGAAACAGCGCACGAATGAGTGATTATCATCGTTTGGACGTAGCTCTAAACCTCAAAAAACAGTCAAAAAAGGGTCGTTTAGTTGAGTGGACATTCTCTGTTTACAATCTTTACAACAGACGAAACGCATTCTATTATTACTATAACGATAATGCAACAGGTGAAATTCATCGCCCCGATTTAGGAAACGAATTTAAGCCAATGGCTCTGTATAAAATGTCGCTTTTCCCGATAATGCCATCTTTTTCGTACAAAATTTATTTCGATGGTCAAAATAGAGATAAGCGAAAAACGCAACCATTTAAACAGAGATTTAAAAACTGGTTGGAGCACAAATAAAACGTAATACATAAACCTAAATAATTAAATTCATGAGAACAAAACTAACCCTCCTTCTTATTTGTTTTACGATATTGGGTATAGAAAAGGCTTCATCGCAAAATTCCTATATCAAGGATAGGTTAAACTTAAAAATCGGTTATTCGCGATATAATGAGGGATATTCTTCAACTTTAGACGGTCCTGGAAAAAGGACTTCTCATATCAGATTTGAGGGCAATTACGGATTTCATAATTTGTTGGAAGGTGGTATTTATGCAGGGCTTTCAAGGTTTAAAGTTTTTCATTTCGTACCGCCTGATACCATACACATCAATGATTCTGTCTTTATTGATTACTCAAATTCCGTTGTTAAAGATTGCATAGTACTTTTTTATGGAGTGGGTCTTAATTTTCATATCCTTCCTCTTTTCGTTAAAAGTGAGCAATTTAGGATAGATACGTATGCAACTGTAAAATTTGGAGATATGTTTTTCCCAACCGTGAGAGCAAGCGGTTTCAAAAGACATCAAATCGAATACGGCGCAGGTCTTGGGCTTGCGCTCTACACCTGGCAACGAGTAGGTTTCTTTGCCGAATATACGGCCGGGAAATATTATAATAATTCGAATACTAATTTACGTTTTGGCTTGAGTTTCAAGATTTACAAAGATAAAGAATAGTTATTAGGTTGAAAATCATAACACTGTAGAGACGTCACATCGTGGCGTCTCTTTTTCCCTTCTTAATCTCTCTTAATTCGTTAATGGTTTAAAACCAGTAACGCTCTAATTTATTACTTTGTTAATTTTATTCATAAATAGCTTAACAAAATTAAACAATAATTTAATTTTATTAAAAAATGTATTATCTTTGTAGCATTATTAATAAAAAAAATAAAATTATGTTACCTACATCTTGTCCGAGTTGTCAAGCACAGCTAAAAGTAATGGCTTTGAAATGCGAGAGTTGTCAGACAGAAGTTTCTGGACTGTACGAACTTCCGGTACTACTCCGTCTTTCAGAAGAGGAGTTGCAGTTTATTCTCCGCTTTGTGAAGAACAGCGGAAGTCTAAAAGATATGTCGGCGGAGCTCAAACTGAGTTATCCTACCGTGCGAAATATGTTAAATGAAATCATTCAAAAAATTCAAAATTATGAAGAAAAGAACTAACAATTGGAGCTTAATTTGGAACCCATTTACACGCATTGCTGGTTGGCAGGCTTTTGGCGTGGGAATAGTTATTGTAGTTATATCGGCGGTGCTGGCAAGCTACGGCAATCTGGTTTTTGATGGTGCTGTTGACGCTCATTTCGGAAGCAATGTCGGAGTTGCTAAATCGCTTATAATTACAGGCATAAGTCTGTTTTCTGTTGTGCTCACAATGTACGTTGTTGGGATAATTATTTCAAAAAACTTTAGGTTTGTTGATATTTTAGGCACAATGACGCTTGCTCGAGCACCATATCTATTGTTAGCGGTTTTAGCACCGTTTGCTACTTTACCTGATGTGGAGCAAATGCTTCAAAATCCAATGATTGTACTTGAATATCCCTCCATTATAATAATTGTAATAATTTCCGTACCGATTATTGTTTGGAGCATTGCGTTAATGTACAACGGGTTAAAAGTTTCTACAGGAACAAAAGGCATGAAGCTAACGGTTGGCTTTATTATTGGAGTCCTTGTGGCTGAAATTATTTCTAAACTATTTATTCACTTAATCTTATAATAATTATGACACGTTTAATATCAATATTCACACTTTTATTAATCGCACTTTCATCTTGTAGTAAATCTACTCAAGAAATTACCGGAAAATGGAGTGGTGCGTTAAATGTTCAGGGAATGCAATTAAGACTTGTTTTAAATATCGAAAAATCGGAAGCAGGCTACAAATCTACCATGGATAGTCCTAACCAAGGGGCTTATGGCATAGAGTGCAACGAAACAAGCTTTGCAAGTAATGTGCTGAAAGTTAAGATTAGTTCCATTGGAGCGAGTTATGAAGGCACACTAAAAAAAGATAGCATTATCGGTACTTTCACTCAAATGGGAATGAAATTTCCACTCAATTTGAGTCGCGATGAGATTGAAAAAGTGGAACAAAAACGCCCGCAAGAGCCAAAACCGCCATTTCCTTACTACATCGAAGATGTAAAGTTTGAAAACAAAAAAGATGGAAACACACTTGCAGGCACGCTGACCTTGCCAAGTGAGAATGGGGAATACCCTGTAGTAGTGCTTATCTCGGGTAGCGGACCGCAAAATCGCGATGAGGAGTTAATGGGACATAAACCCTTTTTGGTAATTGCCGACTATTTGACTCGAAACGGAATAGGAGTACTTCGCTACGACGACCGTGGAACAGCACAATCGACTGGAGATTTCAACAAAGCAACAACGCTCGATTTGGCAAACGATGCCGAAAGTGCTGTAAGCTATCTGCTTGGTAGAAAAGAGGTTGACAAAACGAAAATTGGTTTAATGGGACACAGTGAGGGAGGAATTATTGCCCCTATAGTAGCAGCGAGAAACGAAAATGTTTCATTCATAGTCCTGCTTGCAGGAACAGGCGTGCGTGGTGACCAACTGCTTTTAATGCAGCAACGAGCTATTTCTAAGGCTTCGGGCTTACCTGAAACGATGTTTTTAGAAAACGAAAAAATGAATATATCTCTGTATGAGCATATTATTAACACTTCTGACACAATAAACTTGCGAGCCGAGCTAACTGAAATAATGGAAAATAGTTTCAGTAATAGTACAGTATTAACGGCACAAATGACTACTGAGCAAAAGGACGGACTGGTAAAAGTAACTGTTAATCAACTTGTTTCGCCTTGGATGTACTATTTTATCAAGTATGACCCTTATCCTATGTTGAAAAAGGTTAAATGTTCTACATTGGCTCTCAATGGTACAAATGACTTGCAAGTTCCTGCAAACGAAAACCTTACTGCAATTAAAAAAGCATTTGCAGAGAGCGGAAATAACAATCTTACAGTCATAGAGTTAGAGGGATTAAACCATCTTTTTCAAGAGAGTAAAACAGGACTTCCTACCGAGTATGGCGAAATTGAGCAAACGTTCTCGCCTAAAGCGTTGGAGGAGATTTTGAAATGGATAAAAGAGAGATAACACGTATATTTAATACTCTTTTATATTGATATTAAGCACTATACATTGCAATTAAATTGTTTATAAAATGTGAACAAAACTCCCGTTTTTGTTGTGATTTTCTTCTGTAAAGTGGCTCTTTTTTTGTATCTTTGTTAGTTGCTAAAAAGCAGCTATAACAACATTTTTTTCAAATATATTTCTATGACAGATCAAGAAAAATTTAACAAATCAAAAGAGTATTCAGCTGACAGTATTCAGGTTTTAGAAGGATTAGAAGCAGTAAGAAAGCGCCCAGCAATGTATATTGGCGATACAGGAGTAAAAGGGCTACACCACTTAGTATATGAAGTAGTTGATAACTCCATTGACGAAGCACTCGCCGGATTTTGTACAAATATTGATGTTACTATAAATGAAGACAATAGCATAACTGTTGTAGATAACGGTCGAGGCATTCCAGTTGCTACGCTTGCCAAAGAAAACAGGTCGGCACTTGAAGTAGTTATGACTGTTTTACACGCAGGAGGAAAGTTTGATAAACAATCTTATAAAGTATCTGGAGGTCTTCACGGGGTGGGTGTTTCTTGCGTTAATGCACTCTCTTCATGGATGAAAGTTGAAGTGCATCGAGAAGGAAAATTATGGGTACAGGAGTATGAAAAAGGAAAACCAATGTACTCAGTAAAGCCCGTAGCAGATTCCAATAAAACAGGCACAATAGTAACTTTTATTCCCGATAACACAATTTTTGTTGTGAGTGAATATAATTACGAGATACTTCAGTCACGTTTACGCGAATTGTCATTCCTCAATGCAGGAATCAAACTCACTTTAACTGATAGACGCGAAAAAGACGATGATGGTAAATTTATTTCAGAAATCTTTTATTCAGAAAATGGTTTAGAAGAATTTGTCCGTTTTCTCGATGGAAATCGAGAATCATTAATAGAAAATGTGATTAATATTTCAACTGAAAAATCTTCTGTACCCGTAGAAATCGCACTGCTTTACAATAATACTTATACTGAGAACGTACACTCATACGTTAATAATATCAACACAATTGAGGGTGGAACCCACTTAACAGGTTTCAGACGCGGATTAACAAGAACCCTAAAAGCTTATGCCGAAAAATCCGGTCTGTTAGATAAAGTTAAGTTTGATATATCTGGTGATGATTTTCGTGAAGGTTTAACAGCCGTACTCTCTGTTAAAGTCGCAGAGCCACAGTTCGAGGGACAAACAAAAACAAAATTAGGAAATGGTGAAATTAGTACTCCAGTAGATCAGGCAGTTAGTGAAATGTTGACCTACTATTTAGAGGAACACCCCAGAGACGCTAAAAATATTGTAAACAAAGTTATATTGGCTGCATCGGCACGACACGCTGCACGGAAAGCTCGCGAGTTGGTTTTGCGCAAATCTCCACTTACAGGAGGAGGATTGCCCGGTAAATTAGCTGACTGTTCTGACCGCGATCCTGAAAAATGCGAATTATTTCTTGTCGAAGGTGATTCCGCAGGAGGAACAGCAAAACAAGGTCGCAACAGACAATTTCAGGCTATTCTTCCACTGCGCGGAAAAATTCTGAATGTCGAAAAAGCAATGCAGCATAAGATTTTCGATAGCGAAGAGATTAAAAATATTTTTACTGCACTTGGTGTACAATTAGGAACAGCCGAGGATTCTAAAGCTTTGGATCTTGAAAAACTGCGCTACCATAAAGTAATTATAATGTGTGATGCCGATGTTGATGGTTCGCATATTTCAACTTTAATTATGACTTTCTTTTTCCGTTACATGAACGAATTGATAAATCGAGGACACCTCTATATTGCTACACCTCCTTTATATCTGATGAAAAAAGGAAAAGTTGAACAGTATTGTTGGACTGAGGAGCAACGCGCTCGTTTTGTTCTTGAATATGGTGGAGGCAATGAAGGTTCAGTCTCTATCCAGCGTTACAAAGGTTTGGGAGAAATGAACGCCGATCAACTGTGGGAAACAACTATGAATCCTGAAAAACGCACATTGAGACAAGTTACTATCGAAAATGCAGCCGAAGCCGACCGTATTTTCAGCATGCTTATGGGTGATGATGTGCCTTTGCGCCGGGAATTTATTGAAAGACACGCTAAATATGCAAAAATAGACGCGTAATTGCAATTAGCAATTAGCAATGTGCAATTAATAATTAAAAAATTGGTAGTCAATATATTGTAGAGACGTCATATTATGACGTCTCTTTTTTGAAAGTCTTAAAAATTCGTGTAAATTCCGTTAATGCAAGTCAAACACCAAAAAGTAAGCATAATAACCGATGACGGCAAAAGCGTTGAAGCAACCGCACCAATAGTTATATCGGCAAGCAGACGAACGGATATTCCCGCCTTCTACTCAAAATGGTTTATAAACAGGCTTAGAAAAGGGTATTGTGTTTTGTACAATCCTTTCAATCAGAAGCCTTCGTATGTTTCGTTCAAGAAAACAAGAGTAGTCGTGTTTTGGACAAAAAATCCAAAACCGTTAATACCCTTTTTGTGTGAACTAGAAGATCGTAGTATTCATTATTATTTTCAGTTTACGCTGAATGACTACGAAAAAGAGAATTTTGAGCCCAATATTCCCAAAATTCAAGAACGAATAGAAACATTTAAACAGTTGTCAGAAAAGATTGGAAAAGAGAAAGTTATTTGGCGATTTGATCCACTTATACAAACCAAAGATGTTGGAATTGAAGAATTACTAAGAAGAGTAGAATACGTTGGGAATCAATTAAAAGGCTATACAGAAAAACTCGTGTTCAGCTTTGCTGATATTGAAAACTACAGAAAAGTAGCAGACAATTTAAGAAGGGAGAAGATTGACTATATAGATTTTAATGATCGTTCCATGTTTCAATTTGCTAAAGCACTTTTTGTTCTGAACAAAAACTGGAAACTTAAACTTGCTACTTGCGCAGAGAGTATAGATTTAGAACAACTTGAAATAGAACACAATAGCTGCATAGATGGTGAACTAATAAAACGCATTTTTTATGACGATAAAGATTTGCTTCACTTTCTTACTTTTGGCAAAACGACCACAAATGACACTCTATTTCCCTCAGATACTCCTGAAAAATCAATAAATTTAAAAGACCCAAACCAGCGCAAATACTGTGGCTGCACAATAAGTAAAGATATTGGTATATATAATACTTGTCTACATTTTTGCAAATATTGTTATGCCAATAGCTCTAAAGAGTTAGTTAGACAAAATTACAAATCACACTCTCAAAACAACGAAAGAATGTAGAGACGCCATATTATGACGTCTCTACTACAACACGTTAATTTTCAATATGTTAATTGCTTTCGTTAAATAAATAAGTAAAAAATATTTAATTTTTTTCACAAAAAATTTGGAAAGTCCAAACATAATGTATTATATTTGCAGTGTATTAGATAAGTAATACACTAAAACAACAAAATAGTATGATAGAAATTAAAAACATTACATTCGGTTATCGTAAAAAGTCAAAACTTTTTAACGATATGAGTTTAAGCTTTGAAGCCGGCAAAATTCACGGGCTTTTTGGCGTAAACGGAGCAGGAAAAACAACACTCCTACAGTTAATGTCAGGTTTGTTGAAACCATCTGAAGGGGAAATAGATATTTTAGGTAGAGATGTCGATAGTCTTAGTGCCGACGCATTATCCCAAATATTTTTAGTTCCTGAAGATTTTGTGCTTCCTTCAATCAGGATAAAAAAGTTTGTTGCTTTAAACAAACCATTCTATCCCAAGTTTGACAAGGATTTGTTCGCATCAATTATGCGTGAGTTTGAAATGCATGAAAATGAAAACCTATCGGAGATCTCTTATGGTCAAAAGAAAAAGTTTTTAATATCATTTGCTATGTCAACCCAAACTCCCATAATCCTTTTCGATGAGCCAACTAATGGGCTTGATATCATTTCAAAAAGTCAGTTTCGTCGTATCATGGCTCGCTTTGCATCAGACGACAGATGCTTCGTAATATCAACCCATCAGGTTCGTGACCTTTCATCAATTATTGATAATGTGTTAATAATTGATAATGGGAAAATAGCTTTTAATCAAAGTATATACGATATTTCTAAAACACTTGTTTTCAGGTATATAACAGAAGATGTTCCAGAAGACACTTTGTTTTCAGAAGATGCAGGTATGGGTAAAAATATTATTGTTAAAGCAATGGAAGACGAATCAGAAGTTGATTTGGAAACATTGTTCAACGCTGTTATAAAAGACAAAGAGATTATTAATAGTGCTTTTAAATCGAATTAATACTTGATGTATAAAGATATGATTATAAGCCATATATTATTTTAAACTAAAAAAATAAAAACAATGAAACAAATATCTTTAAATCGAATATCACTCCTAATTAAACGATATGTTTTTATGAATTTAAAAACCCATCTGATATATCTTGCTGGCGCGGCTGCAATATTACTGATGTTGTCTTTGCTAACAACCTGGGTGGCTAAGGGAGAATATGATTATTTATTATTTCAGAATCAAATGAAAGCTATAGCTATTTTTGGAGGATTTATTATCACTTCAAAAGTCTTTAAAGAGATAAGCTCGAAACACCGCGGTTGGTTTTATATGATGTTACCAGCAAATCCTATAGAAAAAGTTCTTGCTTATTGGCTTACAACTTCAATAGGTTATATAGTTATTGCATCAATTGCAATGGTTGTACTTTCAATTATTACATCACTCATAACATCAATATTCTTTAAAACAGCATTATATGTTTACAATCCGGTTGATAAAACTGGTTTGATGTTTATGGTACACTATTGCATATTACAAAGTGTCTTCTTTCTCGGTGCAATAAGTTTCAGAAAAAACAATTTTCTTAAAACAATTTTGGCAATGTTTGTTGTTATTGTTGTAGTTGCCATAATTTTAGGAATAATAAGCTATCTGTTGTATAATGATGCGAGTATTGATTCTACAGGTATGAATATTATAAATCCCAAAATTTACTATAGCTTAAATATTGTTTATTATGCACTTGTGATACCGTTTTTCCTTACAGTGAGTTATTTTAAATTTAAAGAGAGGAGGTAAACAATGCAATTTGAAGAACAACAACCCATCTATATTCAAATTGCCGACGAGTTTTGTAAGAATATTATTTTGGACAAATGGCAACCAAATGAGAGAATCCCTTCGGTGCGCGATGTTGCTGTAGCTTTGGAGGTTAACCCTAATACGGTTGCCCGAACGTTCGAGTTTATGCAAAGCAAAGATATAATATTTAACAAACGTGGTATCGGCTATTTTGTTAGTGAAGATGGTAAAGAAAAAGCCTTAGAATATCGGCGTGAGGAGTTTATGAGCAAGATTGCCCCAAACTTTTTCGACACTATGTATCTTCTTGGGATACCATACTCAGATTTGGAGAAGCGTTATAACGAAAAGGTAAGTAAATGATAAACAATTATAAAACAGTATTATAAATAATTAAAAAATAAATCCAATGAAAACAAGTAATAAAATTTTATTGATAGCATTTGTAGTAGTTATTGCTATTATAACCACAGTGCTTATTGTAGCGAAAAAAAATACAATAATAGGAGATCAGGAGCGGGGTCCAAAGTTTACGGAAGAAACATCGTTAGATCCTTTTAATAAAATTGAGGTTTTAGGAGGTTTTGAAATTGAATTTATAAAATCTTCTGATTCAAAAATTGAAGTTAATGCCGATTCTGTTGTACACCAGCATATTACAATTGATGTAAAGGATAGTATTTTAACCATAAAATCTGACGCATTTAGTTTCAGTCAAGTCAAATGTAAGTTATACTCTCCATCATTCAAGGGTATAGTGGCAGCAGGTGGCAGTATGTTTTATACTAATGATAGTCTGTTGTCCGATCCTGTTTCATTAAAAGCAACCTCTGGAAGTACAATCAAATTTAAAGGTTCGTGCGGTGATTTAGAATTAGAAGCAAAATCGGGAAGTTCAATTGAAATATTTGGTTTAGCAAATTCTGTTGTAATGTCAGCGTCGGCTGGAAGTGAAATAAATGCAAAAGAGTTCAAAACTGTTAATGCTGTTGTTAAGGCAAGCTCAGGTTCTGACATTTACCTAAACAGTGAAAATATTAGCGCAGAAGTATCCTCGGGAGCAACAATTTTTTATAATAAAGACGCCAATCTTAAAGCTCCAACTATTTCATCAGGAGGAGAGATTAGACCTTTCAATTAAAATTGTAAATTACTCTGGCATAGATACAAAAAACCGAGTTAAATTTATTTTTTAATAAGTTTAACTCGGTTGTGTTAACTAAAGATATGATTTTATTTGCTAATATTCAATTTCGCACATTTTGAAAGGTACCTTAATTATCGACTGATAATCTTCACCTGCTTCTAACATATCCTCGTCATCCTCTTCGTAGTGCCAATTAATAACTACTTCATTTCCTGCTTTGTAAATAGCTTCCAATTTCTTTAATACATCAAGAATACATTTTGAAGAACTTGTATTAAAGTACTCTAACTGAACATTAACGTTTGTTAACTTGGCAGGACTGGTTAAATATTGATCAAGCCAATCAATTAATGGTTTATAAAACTCAATTGAATTTTCCGGTATTGAACGACCTTTGATCTCAATTTTACCTGACGCCTCGAAATTAACAGTTGGAGTTTTTGGAGATCCTTCAATTTTAATTGGTTCCATATTGTAGTTTTTAAATTTAATTAATATTTATATATACTTGTAATTGAAAAAATACCATGTTGTTTTTGTGCGACTCAAAAACATACTTAAATTTTCCGTCCGTTTTCCTTGCCACATCTATCATTCCAAGACCCCCACCTCCCTTATCAGAAAAAACTTGATTTGTAAGTATGCGTTTATAATGATCTTTTAATTCTTCCTTGGTACAATTGTTTATAGTGTCAATACGGCGTGCAATTTCGCTAATTTTTTTCTCATTCACAAAATTTCCTGTTGTAATCGATAAAGAACTACCGTTTATTGCAACAACAAATGACGATAAACGTATTTCCTCATTTTTATTTCCGTTTAGATATACCGGGCATGAATGATGAAAAAGATTTTGAATAAGCTCAACAACAACGTAAAACACCCTTTTTTTAGTTTTAGCGTCTAAATTTATGATATTAAGCTTAATCTCTAACGAGTCTAATATATTGGTAATATTGTTTGAATTCATTTCTCCTTGAAATGAAAAAACAATTTCCCCCTCAATATCTTTAATGAACTGTGTATTAAGCTGCAGCTCCACATCTAAACAAAAATTTCGGCTAAGATATGAAAAATATTTCATGGAACAGCCATTTATTAAAAATTGTTGATAAAATTAAAATGTGATACACAAGAAAAATACTTTCAAATCCCGCGACAGGCAATATAGTATTTAATTTTTGAATCTACAATTTTTCAGAAAAATAATTTATCTTTGGTCGAAATAAATACATGTCACTAGGTTGTGTTGATCAATTACTTTAATAATTGCGTATTACCCAAGATTACTGCAAAAAAAAATATCACAACATATGCAAAGATTACAGTATTGTCATTAATATTACGAATTAAATATTTGACATTTTTAGATATATATTAATATAAATATAAGTAAATCAGATAATTATGAGAAGATGTGTTTTGGCACTTATAACTGTAGTCACAGTTTTTTCTTGTCAGCAACAGCCTAGCTACAAGGTTGAAATTAATTTTTCAGATAAACCTACAGGCATGTTATATCTAATGAAAGAAATTGACAAAAAGCCCACGGCTGTAGATTCAATTGATTTATCGAATGAAAATATTGTTTTCACAGGACAGGTAGAAACGCCAGAACTATATTATCTGAAACTTAACGATCAGAAAAAAATGTTAAGACTATTTTTAGAAAACTCTAAAATAGATATTCTTATGAATCCAGACTCAGTTGATAAAGCTGAAGTAACAGGATCAGTAACACACTATTTATACAAACAATTTGTTACAGAAGCAAACAAGTTTGATGTAAAGCATAGAGCTTTGTATAGTGATTACCAAAAAATGATAACCGCCAATGATGAAGCAGGTGTAAAGTTGTTGGAGGAAAAAATGGAAGAGGTTTATAATCAGCAACAAACATACATTAAATCTTTTGTCGATTCAAATCCCGAATCTGTTGTAAGCCTTTACATTGTAAGGTGGTATTTAATTTATGAGCTCGATTATCAAGGATTAAATGATATTTTAGCTAAAATTCCAACCCCTGTTGCTACCACAACAATATATAATGTTTTAAAAGAAAGATTGGCAATACTCGAAAAAGTTCAAGTAGGAAAGCAAGCAATAGATTTCTCAATGGAAGACCCCGACGGTAAGCAAGTTTCGCTGAATGATTTCAGAGGCAAATATCTACTAATTGACTTTTGGGCTTCTTGGTGTGCACCTTGTCGTATAGCAAATCACGATTTAGTAGAGACTTACAAGAAGTATAATGAGCTTGGATTTGAAATACTTGGAGTCTCTTTAGATAAAAACAGAGAGTACTGGTTAGAAGCAATACAAGCCGACAATCTTACATGGAAACATGTTTCCGATCTAAAAGGTTGGGAAAATGCTGTTGGTCAGCTATATGGCGTTAACTCAATACCTCATACTTTTCTTGTTGACAAAGAGGGAGTAATCATTGGAAATCGCTTGTCTCATGAAGAGTTAGAGGCAAAACTAAGCGAGATTTTTAACCAATAATAAATTGTAGAGACGGAGCATGCTCCGTCTCTACTTTCAACTTGTACCCACCATGACAGGAACTCTCTATTTAATTCCTACACCAATAAGCGAAGAGGCAGTAATCGACTCATTGACAGGAGATATTGTTCGAGTTTTGCACAAAACTCAACATTACGCAGTGGAAAATATAAGATCAGCGCGTCGATTTATAAAATCAGTTGACAGAAATATCAATATTGATGAACTTACCTTTTATGAAATTGGCAAAAACAGTTCTGACACTGAAAAGTCTAGCATTATTGATATATTAATATCGGGTAAAAATGTGGGAATAATGTCAGAAGCTGGAGCTCCTGGTGTAGCCGATCCTGGTTCTGATATAGTTTTGGCTGCACATAAAGCTAATATAAATGTTATGCCGTTAGTTGGAGCCTCTTCAATATTGTTAGCCTTGATGGGAAGTGGCTTAAACGGTCAAAAATTTGTTTTCCACGGGTATTTACCAATAAAACAGAATGAGAGACAAAAAGCAATCAGACAACTTGAAAAAGAATCACACAATTTTTCTCAATCTCAACTGTTTATAGAGACACCATATCGAAATAAAGCAATTTTTGACGACTTGATTAAAACGTGTTTACCTCAAACGCTGCTGACAGTTGCAGTAGATTTGACAGGTGAAGAACAATTTTTAGAAACAAAATCTATTCAAGCATGGAAAAGTAGTCAGGTAGTTTTTCCAAAAAAGCCTGCTATATTTGTCCTCTTAGCATAAAAACATTAATTTAGATGTCAGTAAAATTAACCTATGATTTTATAAAAAGCCTTCCCAAAGCTGAACTTCATTGTCATTTGGACGGTTCCCTGCGAGTTGACACAATCATCGAAATTGCAAAAAAATACGATGTTAAACTTCCTGTAGAAGGAAAGGAAAAGCTTACTAAGTACCTACAAGCAGGTGAAAATTGTAATTCACTAACAGATTACCTCAAAGTGTTCGAAGTTACTTGTTCTGTACTCCAGTGGGAAGATACATTAGAGAGAGCAACATACGAGCTTGCAGAAGATTGTGTTGAAGAGAACATCAGATACCTCGAAATACGATTTTCTCCCATACTGCATATAGAAAAAGGATTGAAAATGACTCAAGTTGTTGATGCAGTATTAGAAGGGAAAAAAAGAGCAGAAAAAGATTTTGATATAAAAATAGGGATTATTATTTGTGGACTTCGTCATATGAGCCCTGAAGTATCGTTGATACTCGCAGAGCTTTGCGTAGCGTATAAAAACAGAGGTGTTGTTGGATATGATTTGGCTGGCGATGAATATAATCATCCGGCTAAAAATCATAAAGAAGCTTTTTATCTGATTATAAATAATAATATTAACACTACAGTGCATGCCGGAGAAGCATCGGGACCCGAGAGTATTCACCAGGCTTTGCATTGGGTAAGAGCAAATAGGATTGGGCACGGAACGAGGCTAAGGGAAGATGGAGACCTGTTTAATTATGTTAATGACCATCGCATTCCTTTGGAAATGTGCATTACATCAAATGTTCAGACAAAGGCAGTGGAGTCGTTTGGAAAGCACCCGTTAAAGTTTTATTTTGATTATGGACTGAGGGTTACAATAAATACAGATAACCGCTTGGTTTCCAACACAACTCTTACCAAAGAGTATATGATAGCTGTTGAAAAATTTGGATTTTCACCAGACGAACTTAAGTATCTGATTATAAATGGATTTAAGTCTGCTTTTTTGCCCAATAACGAAAAAGTAAGGATTTTAAAAAGGGTAACTGCAGAATTGGAGCAACACGGATTGAAAATACGTAGAGATTATAACTAAATTTTAATTTTATTTATCGTTCGAGTTATTTGAGCAATCTGATTTTCTCCATGTCAAATAATTTATTAATCACAATTACAGGACCTACCGCTATCGGAAAAACAGATATAGCCGTTGAAATAGCCCAACAGCTTGATACAGAGATAATCTCTTGTGATTCGCGCCAAGTTTATAAAGAGATGCGGATTGGAACTGCAGTTCCTGAACAGAGTCAATTAGAGCAAGTTAAGCACAATTTTATTCAATACACTTCGGTTCAAAATCCGTTAAATGCAAATGACTTTGGTATTGCTGCAAACAGAAAACTATCTGAGCTTTTTAAAGTTAACAGAACAGTAGTTATGGTAGGAGGAAGCGGGCTATATATTGATGCTGTGCTAGGCGGAATTGATGATATCCCATCTCCAAAAAAAGAGATCAGAGAAGAGTTACAAAGAAAAATAGACAATGGAGAGCTGTTTCAGCTGCAAAAAGAGTTGCAAGAGGCTGATCCACAGTTTTATAGCACTATTGATATTAACAATCCCAGAAGGATATTGCGTGGGCTAGAGGTTTACAAAACAACAGGGAAGCCACTTTCTTCGTTTGTAGGGAAACAGGAGGGGCGATTGTATAAATCGGCAATAATTGTTCTTGAAATGGAGCGCGATACCCTGTACGACAGAGTAAATAGGAGGGTCGATATTATGATTGAGCATGGACTTGTAGACGAAGCAAAAAAGTTAATCCCATATAAAAGCTTAAGTTCACTGCAAACAGTTGGTTATCAAGAACTTTTTGAACATTTCGACGGCTCGGTATCACTTGAAAAAGCAATTGAAAAAATTAAAAGCAACACTCGTCAGTATGTTAGAAAACAAGAGAACTGGTTCAGGAGATATGATGGTGCTTTTAGGATTTGCGCAGAACAAAAAGTTTCAATTTGTAAATTAGTAGGCGAGCTAACAGCAAATTTATAAGCAACACTAACAATAAAAGATTAATCGTTCATGAGTTTAATCTTGTATGCTGCATAGAGCGAAGTTTCTTAAAATTGCTCAAGAGCAGCCAATTCGCGCGCACTCCACAATGTTGGATAATCAGTTTGAAACTTGTCAAAAACTTCTTTAAAAATTGTTTCACGCATCATGGCTGTTTGGTTTTTTATACCATATTTTGTGCAATAACGTTCTAAAGCAGCTAATTCACTATCATTTAATGAGATTGTTTTTCTGTGTCTTCTTTTATGAACGGTTCGCGTCACTCTCATGCCGGTTAATTAAAATGTTAATAACTTTATGTTGCTTTAGCACCACTAAAAATCAAATGTAGCCAAATACTACGGATTTTATGAACAATAAAGTAACAAGTAATAAACATGTTTTTAACAAAAAGTCATAAGTTGTTGACATCCAGATGTAAAAAAGCCCTGCGAAAATTGTATGGCAGGGCTTTTGTTTGCTTAGGGATCAGTTTTATTTCTCTCTTGAGAAGGGCCAGGAAACAATACCGCCCTCCATTACTTTTACGTTAGTATATCCGTTTGCCTTCAGTATTATAGAAGCCTCGTAACCGCGAAGAGAAATTTTACACCATGTTATAATTTCGGTGTTTTTATCTTCGGGCAGTTCATTAATTCTCTTTCTTAACTGACCAAGAGGAATAAGACGTTCGCCAATGCCGAGGCGCATTTGCTCGAACTCCACGGGATTCCTTACATCTAAGAAAACTGCTTTACCGTCATTGTTTTTTGCCTTTTCTTTTACCTCTTCTGCCGTTATAGTTTTGAATAATCCTCTGAGTTTGTTTTGCATAACGTGAGCGGTAGCAATACTATGATCTATGGCAAGTGAGAATGGAGGAGCGTATGGCAAATCGGCATTAGCCATATCGTTAACCGTAAGCTTTCCTTGAATTGCCATTGCCCATATTGCAAGTTGCTTGCTAACATCGCCCGGACCAACTACTTGGGCACCCAAAATTCTTTCGGTCGATTTGTCAACTATCAGTTTAGTAATTAAAAGATTACCATTCATAAATCCGGGTTTATCAAGGCTTGCGCTTATTACGGTTTCGATATTTGTAATTCCATTTTTCTTGGCATTTTGCTCCGATAATCCTGTCGTACCCGCTGCATAGTCAAAAATCTTACATACTCCTGTTTGAATAGTGCCATTAAATTTTGTAACGTTGCCTTTAATCAAATTATCGCCAACAACCCGACCTTGAAGATTAGCCAAGTCACCAAACGGAGCATGAACTTTATTATTTGTAATTAAATTTGGTATTTCAACGCAGTCGCCGATGGCGTATATATCAGGGTCTGACGTCTGCATATACTCATCGACAACGATCCCACCTGTTTGGCTTACGCTCAAACCCGCATCACGTGCCAATTTTGAATTTGGCATAACACCAATAGCTAAAACAGCTAAATCGCATGGTAATTCAGTGCCATCGTTAAGTTTAACGGCTTTAAGTTTACCGTTTTCGCCTAAAAATGCCGAAACTCCGTTTTGAAGAATTACATTAGCTTTTGTTTTTACATAGCGTTCAACCAATTGTGCTAAATGCAAGTCTAAAAATGTCAACAACTGTGGCAGAAGTTCAATTAATGTAACCTCGATTCCTGCAAGATGCAGTGCTTCGACAGTTTCTATACCTATAAGCCCGCCACCAATAACTACAGCCTTTTTTATTTTCCCCTCGTCTCTGACTTTTCGTAGGTAATCAGCATCAGGCATTGATAATAGTGTCGTAATTCCTTCAAGATCAATTCCGGAGATTGGAGGTTTACGAGGAACGGCTCCAGTTGCAATAACCAATTTATCGTACTCTAAGCTACCTGTCTCGCCTGATATTAGGTTTTTAAATTCAACTTTTTTGGCTTTTTTGTCAATAGAGGTAACCTCAGTATTGACTTTTGCAATAATGTTTTTACCATTTAGAAAAAAGTTTGGATCTCTGACTACACCTGCAGGTGAACATAACAACTGATTCCTGTCGTCAAAAAATCCGCCAACGTAGTAAGGATATCCACATGAAGCCATAGATAAATCTGCCGATTTTTGTATCATAACTATTTCGACATCTTCATCGAGACGCCTGGCTCTTGAAGCTGCTTTTGGACCTGCGGCTGAGCCTCCAATAACGATTATTCTTTTCTTCTTCATTTTTTTATTTTTGTTTAGTGGTTAATTATGTGATTAATAAAAATTTGAATAAACTCAGCTTAACTTTTGAAATGTTAAAAATACTTTATTATCTAGTTACATAGTTAGATAATTGAATATATGTATTTACACAAAGTTAATTATTTATTCTAAATATACGTCAGAAAATTATGAATTAATTAAAAATTGTGGTACTGTAACCGCAAAAAGTCTATTGTTGATGGTAATAATATACGGGTATAATAACCGATGTACCGATAAATCCCAATCCCCCTTCAATATTCATATATGTTTGAACGGGTTGGCTAAACAAAGGAAAATCATAATAGTCATCTAACATATAAAGTGAATGCTCGTACATAAACAGATCTTCTGATATCTTTTCAATTACAAATAATAAAGTTCTATTTCTTTGTTCGATCGAATTGCGGATTGGAAAATCAATAATACCCTCATTCTCCTGTGATGTTATTTTATCGGTTAAAAAATATTTTTCATAACCAGTCTCACCATCATAATGGTATCTAGAAAATTCTATTCCACGAGCGTAATCCATGTCAGCTAACATGTGAAAATATTGAAAAGTTGAGTCTATTATTTCGTGAGTTTCTTCATCGTAGATATGTATCAACAATTTTTCGTAAATTGTCATAGCGTAATAGTTAGTGGCACTCTCTTTGGGCATTTTTAATCTAAACATTATCATACCTTGGTTATCTTGATAGGATGTAACGACTCCAATAGAGTCAATTTTAATCCACTCAGGTTTATAAACTATTTGGGAAGTTCCAATAGCGTCATCGTAATTGTTTAACGAAACATGAATTTTATATATTTTCCCTTCTAAGGCGGTCGTATTACTTAAATATTTTCCATTTGAAACGTGAGTCATGGTCTCAACAACAACACCATTTTCTGACAAAACGACTGTAGCGTTCGTTAGAGGCTGTACTGTAAAAATGCCAGATGCTACCGAGTTTGATTTATGGACATAACACTCTATAATGCTATCTGTATATATGATAGAATTTAATACAATTTTGGGTTTCATGTTTTTACCTTTAAATTCTACCTCTTTCTTGCATTGGACAAATAAAAGTAGTGTTGATATTGCAATTATGATTGTTAAATATGGTTTCATATGTTTATAATTTTTTCAGTTTATCGTCACATGGAACTCACATGTAATACAGTTAATAGTTAAAAGTAGAAAGTTAAAAAACACTTTCTCCTTGCTCCTTTCACCTTGTACCTTCATAGAAGTTTGGCATGTTCGTTTCATATTTCTATAATTTTTTAGTTAATGAATAGGTATAAAATCTATTTAAAACTCAAATTTCCATGAAAATGATGGTATAATTGGGAATATGCTATAGTAATAAAGTTTTTTACTACCTTCATAATCAACTGTTTCCCAATCCATGAAAAATGGATTTTTTCTATTATATACATTATATACAGAGATATTCCATGTGCTAATACCACGTTTTTTCTCTTTATGGAAATTTACTCCAACGTCAAGTCTGTGATACGCGGGCATTCGGTAGTTGTTTCGCGTTTCATAGTAGGGTATTTCTGAATTGGATGTATTATTTGGATCTTGCCATGTTGTGAGTTGATCTACAGAGGGATATCGTTCATATTCAAGAGTAGTTGCATTGCCAGTCCCGAAAACCCATGTTGCTCCTATATCTAAGCGGTCGTTAAATTTGTGGGTTACTACCACGCTTATATCGTGTCGTCTGTCATATTTATATGGAAATATTTTTCCGTAGCTAATCTCTTCCCCTGGTCTGTCAAACTTCCTTTCCGATTTTGACCAAGTATAACCAATCCAGCCAGTTGTATTTCCATATTTTTTCATTATAAGTATTTCGGCACCGTATGACCAACCTTTTCCAAGCACTATTTTTTCTTGCCAATCATTATTGATTGAAAAAAACGATGCACCCTCCTTATACTCAATTATATTATCCATAGTTTTGTAAAAAATCTCTGTACTAATTTCAATATCGCGACTATGTTCGTAAACAGCCCCTACTGAATATTGATACGAATTGTTTGGAGCAATGTTTTTTGTTACAGGAACCCATAAATCAGTAGGTAACCCAATGGTCGAATTTGCTAAGAGGTTGATATATTGTTGCATAATAGCAAACGAGGCTTTTGTCGATACCTTTTCATTAATTAAATATAGTGCAGAAACTCTCGGTTGCAGACGATTATAAAATTTGCCATGTGTTAGATATCCTGACCAATGTAGTCCCGCATTTAGCTTGAAACCGTAATCTAAATCAATATCATCTTCTATATATGTCGATATTTCATGAGAATAAAGCTGGTCGTTTTTTGCCTCAAAATTGGAACTTTGTTCACCTTCATTTGAAATCTTTGCTGAAGATACACCGGGATTAAATATGTGATATGTTTCGGCAATTCCGAACTTAATTTTGTGATTTACAGTAGGATAGTAATCAAAATCAATTTTCAATCCATAGTCTTTTATTCCAGACAAGTAGTCAGCAATAAATGTTTCGTTGTTGTACTCCATTTTAGTTCCTACAAACATTTTGTAACGACTAAATGTTGCTGTGGTATTGGAAAAAAGCTTATCGTTAAACAGATAGTTCCAACGCAATGCAGTAGTTATGTTTCCCCACCAAAGTTGGGATTTGTCTTTTTCTTTATATTCATGTACTATATCTTCACCCGATAGGCTGTCGTAATAAGTCTGTGAATATTTATTTTCCATATTCATATAAAATTTATCCTTGCCAATATAAGTACTTAAATATAAGTGACTTTTATTAGATAGCTTATGATTTATTTTAGCATTCAAATCATGAAAAAAGTAGCCTGTCATCATTTTGTTTATGCCTTTTGAAGCCTGATACATTTTTACAAATGGAATTGCTAGTATATCAAGATAAGTCCGTCTTCCTGAAACGATAAAAGTTGTTTTTTCACTAATAGGCCCATCTATAGATAGTTTCGATGATATTAATCCTATACTTCCTACTCCTCTGATTTTCTTTTTGTTTCCTTCTTTCATAGAAATGTCAAGCACAGATGACAGTCGTCCCCCATAACGTGCAGGGAATCCGCCTTTTATAAGTTTCACATTTTGAATGGCATCGGAGTTGAACACAGAGAAAAATCCAAACAAGTGGTTTGCATTATAAACCGGAACACCATCTAAAAGTATAAGATTTTGATCGGGACCTCCGCCACGAACATACATCCCACTCATGCCTTCCGAACCCGACTGCACACCTGGTAGAAGCTGAATGGATTTTATTATATCAACCTCTCCCATTAGTGCTGGCAAGTTTGCAACAACTTTTACGGGGACATCTATTAAACCCATTTGGGTGTTTCTAACGTTACTTTCAACCACGTTGCCAACAACAGTAACCTCGCTAAGTTCGATTGAGGGTTTTAGCTCAATATCAATTTGTAAGTTTTTTTCAAGAGTTATAGTCTCTTGGTAGGTGGCGTAACCAATCATCGAGAAAGTGAGTTTTATTGTTTTCTCTTCGGTTGTAAAGGAGTAAAATCCGTAATTATTGGCTACTGTGCCTTTATAGGTATTAGCGTCGTATACATTTGCTCCGATAAGCTTTTCTCCTGTTTCCTTGTCACTAACAAATCCACTGATTGTGAATTTTTGAGAATAAATTGTACTAAATGTAAAAACAAAGAGTGCGACAAAGGTTATTCGCATTTTAGCTTGGTTAAAGGAATAAGTATGTGTCATAATTAAACATATTTGCATTTTAAAAAATGAACTTGGGACGTCTATTTCGTTTAAAAGTTACAAAACAGATAATTTTGTAACAATATTGTTGTTAATCTATTGTAAGATTTGAGTTAAAATATTTGTAACAGCGACAAGAAAAACTAAGTTAGTGAAAAAACTCTTTTATGTGTTACATAACGTTTTGTCTTGTTAAGCGCCGCGAAGTTCATAATTGATTGTTACAAAACTGTTACAAGTACGTTATTTTTTTGTTGGTAAGTACTTTGCTGTTTTAGAGTGCTCAACAATATATAATATGTGGTAGTTATTGTCGTATGTTTTCTCATAAAGTTTATCTGTGCTAATAGTGCGAAATAACATAATTTTTGATACTTTTGCACCTTGAATTTCTACCTGTAGTGTTTTACTGCAGTGGAAGTACAAAATATAACTTGCAAAAATGATTAGCAGACGATTACTAAGAATAAAAGCAATGCATATCGCTTATGCGTATTTTAATTCTGAAGGTGGTGATATCAAGTTTTTTGAAAATGAATTGAATAATAGTATTCAAAAGTTTTATGATCTTTATTTAGCATTTTTCTCTCTGATAGTTGAAGTTAGAGACTATGCAAATCACATAATAGAGTTACGTAAAGGCAAGCTGTTGGCTTCTGAGGAGGATCTCAATCCAAATTTGCGTTTTGTTAATAACAAAGTAATTGCAGATTTAGAAAATATCGAAGAGATTAAACGGTTTATTGAAACCAATAATACGATTTGGAAAGAGCACTCCAATATAATTAAAGTAGTTTATAATACTTTAGTTGAGTCAGACGTTTATGAAGATTATATGAAACATCTTGTCAACTCGTACAGTCACGACAAACAGATAGTTTACTATATTTTAGAGCAGATTTTTCCAGATAACGAAGATTTGTATCAACTATTGGAGGAGATGTCGATATATTGGAACGATGATATTGAGCTTGTTCTGAGTATGAACATAAGAACTGTTCAGCGAATGAAAGAGACTAAAAGTCATAATAACAAGTTATTTCCACTGTACAAAACCAAAGATGACCATGAGTTTGTGAAAACATTGTTCCGTAAAACAATTGCAAACCACGAGCATAGCCAACAGGTAATAGCAGAATTATCAGAAAGTTGGGAGAATGAAAGAATTGCATTGATTGATAGAACAATTATTGAGCTTGCAATGACAGAGTTGGTTAGTTTCCCTCTTATGCCTGTTCCTGTTACTTTAAATGAATATATTGATATGGCAAAATTTTACAGTACAGAAAAAAGCCATATTTTTGTAAACGGCATATTAGAGAAATCAGTTAGTTTTTTAACCGAAAAAGGTCTGATAAAAAAGAGAGGTACAGGGTTACTAAATGCTTCTCCAGAAGAAAGAGACAATGAGTAAACAATAAAAGCACTTTGAAAGATTACTATTCACTGTATCAAGCAAATAAAAATTATTAATATATGAGAACAATTCTTTTTATTATTTCAATTATCGTTACAGCACTTCTTACAGCATGCGGTGGTGGTAGCGATAAAAAAGTTGATGCTACTATGGTGCAAAACCCTATATCTGCAGATGGAGTAGATAATAGTGTTAAAATGCCAGCAATTGAAGTAATATCGAAAGGTGGCACTACTTTTGATTTTGGTGTTATAATTCAAGGAGAAAACGTGATTCATGAATTTGAACTAAAAAACACAGGAAATGCTGATTTAGTAATAGGGGCGGCAAACGCAGCGTGTGGATGTACTGTTCCAAAGTTTTCTAAAGAGCCGATAGCTCCTGGAAAAACCGGTAAGGTTGAAGTTGCTTTTGCAAGCTCTGGTCGTGAAGGCAAACAAATGAAAACTGTTACATTGCTGACAAATGCGCAACCAGGTTCTTTAACATTAACTGTTATAGCAAATATTATTGTACCAAATTAATACACAAAGCTTTATGATGAATATTTTATTAATGGCATCTCCAAATGGAGAAGGAGGCGGTTTCGGAGCTTTAATTCCGTTACTTTTGGTTATCGTGATTTTCTATTTTTTCATGATACGCCCACAAATGAAACGACAAAAAGAGGTTCGTAATTTTAGAGACTCTCTTAAAAAAGGCGATAGAGTTTTAACTATCGGCGGAGTTTACGGTAAAATAGTTGAAGTTAGCGAAACAACTGTTATGCTCGAAATAGCAGATAATGTACGCATTAAGGTTGAAAAGGCGGGTATTGTGAAAGATAACTCGGATATTGCACAACAAAAGTAAGATTTTGATTTAAAAGATAGAAAGGCTTCCCTTTCTATCTTTTTTATTTTTTATTGCATCTACTATTTTAATTTTAGTGGTGAAACAACAATCTAACAAGAAATGGATAAGAAAGAGAAAGAGAGTTTAAAACGTCGTTATTACAAACTTAGAATACGAATAAGGCATGCCGATAATCGTATTTTTATTTTCATATTCTTTCTTATTATAAGTGGAACACTTTGGTTTTTAAATGCACTCTCTAAAGATTATGTTACAGAATTAGATATTCCAGTCAATTTTGTTGGTATTCCACGCGAATTTAAAAGTAATCAGCAACTACCTCAAAATTTAACCATACAAGCTTCTGGACAAGGCTTTTCTCTCATGCGTCATAAGATTACATCACGTGGTGTACCCTTTAAATTTGATATTAAACAATATTTTTCAAATCAAAAAGCAGGTAAGGAGGTTTCGTTCCAAATAATTACGCAACTTGCTCAAAAACAGATGGAACAGTATTACGGAGGAGAATTTTCGATACTCGATATTTACCCACGAACCATAAGTGCATCGTTTTCAACAATTGTTTTCAAAAAGTTGCCTGTAAGTTTCAAGGGTGACTTATCGTTCCAACCGCAATTTTGGCAAAAAGGAGATATAAAAATAACTCCTGATAGTGTGGATGTCGGTGGTCCTCAAAATGTTATGGATACAGTTAAAAAAATTAGGACTCAGTATATTAAAATTGAAAGAATCAACTCCTTAACTGAGTTTACTGCTAACCTTGACGACAATGGAGTGTTTATTTGCGAGCAGCCAGAGGTTAAAATCAGCGTAGATGCAGAAAAGTTCACTGAAGCCACAATAAAATTACCCATAAAAGTGCTTAATGCTCCCGATAGATTTAACATAATGCTTTTCCCCGACCAAACAACTGTTACATACAGGATTGGGATTGATAAGTATGAGAGTATTACAGCAAATAGTTTTACAGCTATTGTCGATTACAACCAAATGAGTGCAAGAGATATAAATGAGAAAATAAGGGTTGAATTGATTGAGTTGCCTGAATATATAAGGAACGTTACATATCATCCAAGAGAAGTAAAATATTTAATTGGCGAAAAAAAATGATTCGCGTTGGATTGACAGGTGGAATCGGGAGTGGAAAAACAACCGTAGCCAAGGTATTTCAAACAGTTGGTATTCCTGTCTATTTCTCAGACACGAAAGGAAAGTATTTAATGTCTCATAGTGCAGAAATAAAAACAAAATTAATTAAGATTTTTGGGCAACAAGCAATATTGAGCGACAATTCGATTAATAGGCAATTTCTTGCTAATGAGGTTTTTACAAATCAAGATAAGTTAAAGATATTAAATTCGATAGTTCATCCGGTTGTTATGGATGATTTTGAAAAATGGGCTAGTGAGCAACAGAGTCCGTACGTTATAAACGAGTCGGCAATCCTTTTTGAAAGTGGAATTTATAAGCAGTTGGATAAAAATATTGTTGTTATGGCTGATAAGCAAATCAGAATAGAAAGAACCATAAGGCGCGATAAAATTAGCAAACAGCAGGTTTTAGAGAGAATCCACAATCAAACCGACGATGAAACAAGAAAAAAACTTGCTGATTTTTTTATCAGCAATAATAATAACGATATGATAATCAATCAAGTATTAAAAATTCACTATAAGCTATGGGAAAATTCTCGAAATGGATAGGTGGCGGACTTGGCTGGGTTTTAGGCGGTCCCTTAGGAGCTATTGCAGGATTTATTATAGGTTCTGTAATAGATTCACGAAGCGAGGTTTATAAAAGTCAAGCCAAAACGACAAAAACAACTCCCGGTGGCTTTATTGTTTCCTTGTTGGTTTTAACATCAGCAGTAATGAAAGCTGATGGCAAAGCTACTAAAGGGGAACTTAATTATGTTAAAAGGTTCTTTGTAAAAGCCTTTGGAGCCGAGGAAGCACAAGAGGCTATTTTAATGTTGCGTGATCTGTTGAAACAAAATATCCCGGTAGATGATGTTTGCAGACAGATCAGAGCAAATATGGATAAATATTCAAGGTTGCAACTTTTTAATTATCTGTTTGGTGTATCTCAAGCTGACGGAGCTATTACGCAAGCAGAGTTAGAGTTCTTAAAACATATTGCGCAATTATTAGGGCTGTCAAATGAGGAGTTTAAGTCAGCGAAATCAACATTTATTCCAGATAACAACTGGGCTTATGAAATGCTGGAAATAACGCCATCAGCAAGTGAAGAAGAGATTAAAAAAGCATATAGGAAAATGGCTGTAAAATATCATCCCGATAAGGTTGAATATTTGGGTAATGATTTTAAAAAGGCGGCAAATGAAAAGTTCGTTAAAATAAATCAGGCATACGATATTATAAAAAAAGAGAGAAATATTGCATAGACCCTGTTAATTAACGATTATCCAAACTATATTTAGTGGGCTGAAAAATAAACCAACAGTCCAGTTTTTAACATGCAGACCCCATTGAGTGCCACATAGGTGTGAATTGTGAGTTACCGTTCCCAAGAAAAGTTTACGATTTATCAAGAACATTTATTTATAGCCGAATATGTGAATGTTTTGGTTTTGTAGTGTTATAAAAAAAAGTGTTTAAAAGAACATGTAGTACATTTGTATGCTCTTAATTAAAAAACGTAAACACTTAATAACTAATATTTATAGACTTATGAAAAAAAATGTACTATTCTTAACATTGGTTACCATCTTTATGTGCAACTCTACATTCGCACAAATGTTGCTTTCAGACGAAGATGCCATATCTAACAACACAGCTCAAATTGAAGAGGTTTCATTAGGTGGAAATCAAGAGACAAACTCTGTTGTAGATGTTCCTGTTACTGCAAACGTTTCGGCTTTAGTTGTCGAACGTAAAGTACTATTAGAACAATTTACTACAGAATTATGTGGTTATTGCCCCGGTGGAGCTGCACGCATAAAATCTGTAATCGAGCAACCAGAGTTTGCAGGTAAAGTTCATTGGGTGGCTCACCATGCAGGTTTCTACACTGACAGTTATACTATTCCTGAATCTCAAAGTTATCTAAGACTGTTCGGGGGTAATACTTATGCCCCTGCCATGATGCTTGACCGGACTATTCTAACAGGTAGCGCTCCTGTTATGGGAGTTCCTTCAAGCACAACAGATATTGCAAACTATTTTAGACAAGCTTTAAATACACCTACATCTATTTCAGTAAATATAACTCAAGCAAATACTATTGCAACAGACCGCAAAGTAAAAATCACAGCTTATGGTGAAGATATTAGCGGTACTCATCCGACAGAAGATTTATATGTAGTTGTTTTTTTATTAGAGAATGATATTAAATCTACCAGCCAATCTGGAGCAGGTGGCACTTATATACACAACAACTTGATTAGAAAGGTTATGAATGAAGTAACTGGTACTAAAATTGTATGGCAAGGAAATTCTTATTGTGTAACTGCTGAAGCGACCCTGCCAACAGGATGGAATGCAGATAATATGGATGTTGTGGCTTTTGTTGCTAAAAATTATTTGAATCCGTTAAGCAATGTGCAAGTGCTAAATGCAGAAAAAACAGAACTGGTAATGGAGGAATCAGGTACATATGAAATAACTTTCCATGCTGCATATAATGGAACACCTTTGGAAGGAGTAACAATTAATGTTGCAGATGCAGTAACAACAACTAATGCACAGGGTAATGCAACTTTACAATTAACTAATGGAGGCTATACTTATACCGCTACAAAAGAAGGATACGCTGGTAAAGGCTTTTTTGTTGTTGATAATGCAGACTTAACAGTAGAAGTGACAATGTCTACCGCATATGAAGTAACTTTCCATGTTATACATGAGGGTTCACCTTTGGAAGGAGTAACGATTAATGTAGCTGAGTATGTAGCAACAACCAATGAGGATGGTAACGCTATATTACAATTACCTAATGGAAGTTATGCTTATACCGCTACAAAAGAAGGATATGATGATTATATAGGTAATATTGTTGTCGAAAATGCTGCTCAAACAGTTGAATTAGAAATGGTACATAGTTTGTATAAAATAACTTTCCGTGCTGTAGATAATGGTACACCTATAGAAGGAGTAACAATTAATATTGCTGATACTATTCTAACAACCAATGCACAGGGTAGGGCTTTTATAAATTTAATTAATGGAAGTTATACTTATACCGCTATAAAAGAAGGATATAGTGATTATGAAGGCAGTGTAGTTGTTAATAATTCCGCTAGAGTAGTTAATATAAATATGATTACAGGAATAGAGGGATTTTCAATAGAAAATATTGTTCTATTGTATCCTAATCCAATTGAGAGTACATTAACAATAGAGCGCAATAGTGGCGATGTAGTTGTTATGGAAATATACAACATTTACGGAGCATTAGTTGGTAGAACAAAAACCGATAATGTGACAACTACTATTGATGTTGGAATGTTAAGCTCGGGATCTTATTTTGTAAGAATAACTGGAGCTAACGAAACCACAGTACATAGATTTATTAAGAGATAACCAATGTGTTAAGGATAAATAAAAAGAGTTGGCTCGGAAAAGAAGTCAACTCTTTTTTGTAATTAGCAATTGAGCTAAAGGATAAAAGTTGAAAAGGGAATCGGGTGTTGAGTGGAATCGAAACTCTGTTCTCTCTCGGGAGCGGGAGACAAGTCTGTTCTTTGTTGAAGACACTGTCCTGAAAATTATTAACTGTCAATTGTACATCGTTAATTGCCAGATAAGTACATCCCGACAGCAGCAATAAGTGTTAGAATAATTATTATCCCTCCTGAAATTTTGTTCATCCACCAAAGTTGTTTCAAGCGAAACTTATGTCTGAAAAGGTTGACGAAGCCTGTTAACAAAAACCACCAAAATGAAGCACCAAGAAATACTCCTAAAACAATAATAACTTGAGTTAAAAAAGTATGCTTGTACTCAAATATACCTAATGCAGCGATACTGGCTCCAAAGAAAATGATTGTCAAGGGATTGGAAAGTGTTAGAAAAAAAACGGAAATAAAATCTTCAAGCACTCCTGAGTGTTTTTTTCTTGCTCGTTTGCGAATTTGCTTAGTTTGGTTGGTAGTAAATATTTTAATTCCAAGAAAAAGCAATACACATATTCCAACTATTTGAAGAATAAACTGATTATCAGTAAAAAACTTTTGCAAGAAACCTAAACTGAAAACAGCTATAATAGCATAAACAGAGTCGGCTGAAGCAGCTCCCAAGCCCGACACAAATCCTACAAACCTCCCCTTATTGATGGTTTTTTGCACACACAACACACCAATTGGTCCCATGGGTGCTGACACAGCAAAACCTATAAGTATCCCTTTTACAAGAATAATAACTGCATTTACTGTCTCTGTAATCATTATTTTTTGTTTCAAGCCTACAAAGAAATAAAATGTTTGTTAATTTGGCAACATCAAAATTTGAATGTTTATGTTTCAATCCGACAAAGAAATAAAGGAATTTTTAGATTTTAAATATAAACTATTTAATAATCAGTCATATATCGAAACAGACCCGATACAGATACCTCACAAGTACAATAGTATTAATGATATTGAAATAAGTGCTTTTATAGCATCTCAACTTGCGTGGGGAAATAGAAAGGCGATTATAAAATCTGCAACAAAACTATTAAACAAAATGGGGGATAGCCCATGTGAATGGCTATTAGATGCTAAAGATGAAGATTATGATGTTTTTGATGATTTTGTTTACAGGACATTTAATTCGTCTGACATTAAGTATTTTATATTTCAATTATCGGATATTGTGCAAAATCACTCTTCACTTGGCAATTACTTTAAACTGCTTTATGAAAAGTCGAATAGTGACGTAAAGTCAATGTTGCAACTATTTCGTGACTCCTTTATGAATAATGCCTCCGAAAAAACTGCACGACATATGGGAAGTATTTCCAAAGGTTCGGCTGCTAAACGTCTTAATATGTTTTTACGCTGGATGGTTAGGAATGATAATTTGGGTGTCGACTTTGGAATTTGGGATTTTATTTCACCCAAAGAACTGTTCATTCCGTTAGATGTTCATAGTGGCAGAGTTGCACGCAAACTTGGACTCTTAAAAAGAAATGCAAATGATTGGAAATCTGTCGATCTGCTGACAAGCAAGTTAAAAACTTTCGATCCTGACGACCCCGTTAAATACGATTTTGCACTTTTTGGATTAGGTGTTTTTGAACGATTTTAGATATATGATACAGATTTCAATATTATATTTGTAAGCTAAAACCTGCAGTTTGTAGCTTATACATAATATATACACCTAAATTATATATGAGTTTTCTATCAGTATTATTTGTAGCAATAGCTTTATCCATGGATAGTTTTGCAGTTTCAATTGCTTTAGGATTAGGTTGTTGTAGTACAGAATTAAAACATATTTTAAGGGTAGTACTTTTTTTATCTGTTGCTCAAGCTACTTTTGCTTTGCTTGGCTGGCTTGTAGGAGACTCGTGTTTAGAGTATATAAAAAATTACGATCACTGGTTAGCATTCATTCTCTTGTCAGTAATAGGTGGGCAAATGGTGTATGAAGGGATAAAAGGTAAAAACAAAGATAGTAATGACAATAATAATGCTGTACCGACAGTAAAATCATTGTTACTATTGTCGATAGCAACATCAATTGATGCATTAATTACAGGTGTTAGTTTTGCCTTTTTAGATGTAGATATTTTCATGGTTATAGTCGTGATATTGAGCGTAACAGCCTTTTTTACATTTATTGGATTTACTTTTAGTGGTAAAATAGGGAAAAAATGTGGCAACTATTCTGAGATTTTTGGAGGTATCGTGTTAATTCTAATTGGTTTAAAAGTGTTAATTGAACATACTTTACATGCATAAATATATGTATTACTGTAACATATCAATAATGAATATTGAAATTATCATAAAGTCAAACCATTTAAAATGTAATCCAACAAAATTTTTATTCTAATTATTGCTTATTAAACTTATTTATTGTATCATTGCAAAGTAATTCCCGTAAGAGGGGGCTTTAAATTCCAAACTTACCCCCGAATCAATCCAAATTAAAAAAATATAATTTACATTTTCAAACATTTCCCACATGTATGATATTTTAGAACTGAACAAGAAACTTGTATCAGAATTGAAGGAGATCGCTACAGATCTTGGACTTAAAAAATTTGATGGACTAAAAAAACAAGATCTCATATACAAAATTCTTGATCAACAGGCGATTTTAGCATCAGAAAAAGCAACAAAGAAGGCTGCGACGAGCGGAGAAAAAAGACAAGAAAAACGTCCTCGTATATCCACAAATATTGCAAACAAGGCAAAAGAGACTAAACTACTGTCAGAGGTCAAAGCAACTTCTAGTACTACAGGTCAAAAAAGTACTGGCACTCAGCTGGTAGAAGACAAAAAAAACAGCAATACAGCAAAAAAGATTGACGATAAAAGTCGTAATAAAACTCAAGGCTCAGCTGAGAAGGACAGAAGTAGTTTGCAAGATAAAGGCAAAAGAGTGCCACTTCCAGATATAGTTGTAGATCAGGACGATACAGAGATTATTTATTCCGATGATGCTGAGACAAAAGCTCCTCAAAGCAAAGAGGTTTTAGAGAGCAATGCACGCGAAACCGATGTCTTAGATGCTAAACAAGAAAGTGGTTCTAAGAGAGGAACTGAGTTGAGAGAATCGGTAAAAGAGCAAAGTCTGGAGAAATCTAAGAACAATCAAAAAAACGATAAACGATACGAATTTGATGCAATAATTACCGCCGTTGGAGTACTGGAAATAATGCAGGAAGGATATGGCTTCCTTAGATCATCGGACTACAATTACTTTAACAGTCCTGACGATATTTACGTAAGCCAATCTCAAATAAAGCTTTTCGGATTAAAAACAGGCGATACGATCGAAGGTCCTATACGACCACCTAAAGATGGCGAAAAGTTTTTCCCTTTAATTAAAGTTGAAAAAATAAACGGCCGTTCAACAGAGTATATTCGTGATCGTATACCATTCGATTTTTTAACCCCTCTGTTCCCTTTTGAGAAATTTGATATAACATCACATGCGGAGTCCTCGTTATCAACTCGTATAGTTGATATGTTCTCGCCAATAGGTAAAGGTCAAAGAGGTTTGATAGTTGCACAACCAAAAACAGGGAAAACAGTTCTGTTAAAAGAGATTGCGAATGCAATAGCAGCAAATCACCCCGAAGTATATTTAATAATTCTGTTAATTGACGAAAGACCTGAAGAGGTTACTGATATGGCGCGCAACGTAAGAGGTGAAGTAATCAGCTCCACATTCGACGAGCCTGCAGAAAGACACGTAAGAGTTGCAAACATAGTACTCGAGAAAGCTAAACGAATGGTAGAATGTGGGCACGATGTGGTTATTTTGTTAGACTCGATAACACGTCTTGCACGCGCTTATAATACAGTATCTCCAGCGTCGGGCAGAGTACTTTCGGGAGGTGTTGATGCCAACGCACTACACAAACCAAAACGTTTCTTTGGCGCGGCTCGTAAAATCGAGAACGGTGGTTCGTTAACTATCTTAGCTACAGCACTTACAGAAACAGGTTCAAAAATGGACGAAGTTATTTTCGAAGAGTTTAAAGGAACCGGAAACATGGAGTTACAGTTAGATCGCAAACTGTCGAACAGAAGAATATATCCGTCAGTCGATATTTTGGCATCAAGCACGCGTCGTGAAGATCTATTGTTGCCTAAAGATACTCTTAACAAAACCTATATTTTGAGAAACTTCCTTGCCGATATGAATAGCATTGAAGCTATGGAGTTTATGCGTCAGCGACTTCCTCAAACACGTTCAAATGAAGAGTTCCTTTTAACAATGGACAAGGGATAATAGTTAAAAGGTACAAGGTAAAAGTGGATACAGTCATGCGCTGTATACATTAAATATTTTTCTTTTACCATGTACCTTTTTCTTGCACCTTGCATCGTTCTTATTTAAAATGATTCTGAATTATTAACAGCTATCGGAGTCATACAAAATCAACATTATTTTTTGTTAATTTTGTGCAAAAATCAATAAAAAGTATATAAATTTCAATAAAAGCATAATTATGAGTCAGAAAAAGAAATTCATTACATGTGACGGTAACTATGCAGCATCGTACATATCTTATATGTTTAGCGAAGTTGCAGCTATTTACCCAATTACCCCATCGTCAACCATGGCAGAATATATTGATGAGTGGGCAGCAGGTGGTCAAAAAAATATTTTTGGTCGTCCAGTAAAAGTTGTTGAAATGCAATCGGAAGCCGGCGCAGCTGGAGCTGTACATGGTTCGTTACAAGCAGGTGCATTAACATCAACATATACAGCATCGCAAGGATTGTTGCTTATGATTCCGAATATGTACAAAATTGCCGGAGAACTTCTTCCTGCAACTTTCCACGTGTCGGCACGCAGCTTGGCTGCACAGGCACTCTCTATTTTTGGAGATCATAGCGACGTTATGAGCACTCGCCAAACAGGATTTGCAATGTTAGCCACAGGTAGCGTTCAAGAGATTATGGATATCGCTGCCGTAGCACACCTTGCAGCAATAAAATCAAGAGTTCCTTTCATGCACTTCTTTGATGGATTCCGAACATCACACGAAATTCAAAAAGTTGAAGCACCTGTAATGGAACAATTGGCAGGTTTAATTGACCAAAAAGCACTTAAGGCTTTCCGCGACAATGCTTTAAATCCAGAACATCCCGTAACAAGAGGAACAGCACAAAATCCTGATATATATTTCCAAACTCGCGAAGCCGCTAACAAATTCTATGATGCAGTTCCCGATATCGTAGAGCATTATATGCAGGAGCTTAAAAAGATAACAGGTCGTGAATATCACCCATTTACATATTATGGCGCAGCAGATGCTACTGACATTATTATTGCAATGGGCTCAATTACCGATACTATCAAGGAAGTAATTGATTATAAGATTGCTAAAGGTAAAAAAGTTGGTTTAATCAGCGTACATTTATATCGCCCATTCTCAGCTAAATACTTCTTTAAAGTATTTCCAAAATCAGTTAAACGTATAACTGTACTCGACCGTACAAAAGAACCGGGAGCAAACGGTGATCCATTATACTTAGATATAGTAGAACTATTTAAAGATAAAGCCAACGCTCCAGTTATTGTTGGTGGACGCTACGGATTATCATCAAAAGATACCACACCAGCTCAAATGATTGCTGTTTTTGATAACATGGCAGCGAAAGAGCCAAGAAATCAATTTACAGTGGGTATTAATGATGATGTGACTCACCGCTCACTTCCATTAACGACAGAGGTAAACGTTTCTCCATCAGGTACATATCAAGCTAAATTCTACGGGATTGGCTCAGACGGTACTGTTGGTGCAAACAAAAACTCAATTAAGATTATTGGCGACACAACCGACAAATATTGTCAGGCATATTTTGCTTACGACTCTAAAAAATCGGGTGGTATTACTGTATCGCATTTGCGTTTTGGCGACACTCCAATCCGTTCTCCATATTTGGTAACAACTCCTAACTTCGTTGCATGTCACGTGCCCTCATACTTAGATAAATACGATATGCTTAAAGGTTTGACAAAGGGAGGTACTTTCTTACTAAACAGCGTTTGGGATGTTGAGGAGACAAAAGAGAAATTGCCAAATGAAGTGAAAAAGTATATGGCTGATAATCAGATAAACTTCTACATTATCAACGCAACTGCTATTGCAGAGGAGATTGGATTAGGCCACCGTACAAATACTATTATGCAATCAGCATTCTTTAAAATCTCTAACGTAATACCTTACGATAAAGCTGTTGACGAAATGAAAGATTTTGTTCGTAAGAGTTTTTCACGTAGAGGCGAAGAGGTTGTTGCAATGAACAATAAAGCTATTGACCGAGGTGGCAACGTCACCAAAGTTGAGGTTCCAGCCGAGTGGTCAAAACTACCTCCTACAAAGGTTGAAGCTAAAGCCGATGTTCCAAAATTTGTGAAAGATGTTGTATTGCCGATTATTGCACAAAAAGGTGATGATCTTCCAGTTAGCGCATTCACAGGTCGTGAAGATGGAACTTTCGATTCAGGTACCACGCAATACGAAAAACGAGGTATTGCAGTAGATGTACCCGAGTGGCTACCGGAAAACTGTATCCAATGTAACCAATGTTCATTCGTATGTCCGCATGCAGCTATTCGTCCATTTTTGTTAGACGAAAAAGAGTTGGCTAAAGCACCAAAAGATACCAAAACAATTAAAGCTAACGGTAAAGGATATGAAGGTTTGCAGTTTAGAATGCAAGTTAGCCCATTAGATTGTACAGGTTGTGGTAACTGCGTTGATGTTTGTCCGTCTAAGACAAAAGCATTGATTATGAAGCCACTAGAAACTCAAGATGCAGAAATCGAACGTTGGGACTATGCAGCTAAAAATGTAACTTATAAAGATAATATCACTCCAAAAGATACAAACGTAAAATCTACACAGTTTGCACGTCCATTGTTTGAATTCTCAGGCGCATGTGCAGGTTGTGGCGAAACACCATACATTAAGTTAATCACTCAACTATTCGGAGATCGTATGATGGTTGCTAACGCTACAGGTTGCTCGTCAATCTACGGTGGTTCAGCTCCAGCAATGCCATATTGTGTCAACTCTGAAGGACGTGGTCCAGCTTGGGCAAACTCGCTGTTTGAAGATAATGCCGAATTTGGCTTAGGTATGGCAACAGGAGTGCGCAATTTGCGTGAGCGTATTGCAAGCCTAATGCAAGATAATATGAATAAAGTTGTACCGGCAACTAAAACAGCTTTTGAAAACTGGATTGCAAATTACAGCAATGCAGAAAAAACTATAGAAACTTCAAAGGCAGTTGTAAGTGCATTACAAAACGAGAAACACGCTGTTGCAAAAGAGATTTTGGATTTAAAACAGTATTTAGAGAAAAAATCACAGTGGATTTTTGGTGGTGACGGTTGGGCTTATGATATAGGTTATGGCGGTTTAGACCACGTATTAGCTTCAGGCGAAGATGTAAACGTTCTTGTACTTGATACGGAGGTTTACTCTAATACTGGAGGTCAAGCTTCAAAATCAACTCCTATTGGTGCAGTTGCTAAATTTGCTGCTGCTGGTATGCGTATGCGCAAAAAAGACCTTGGTATGATGGCAATGAGCTACGGTTATGTTTATGTTGCACAAGTTG
Organism: Bacteroidales bacterium; assembly: GCA_012519055.1. Classification (NCBI taxonomy): domain Bacteria; kingdom Pseudomonadati; phylum Bacteroidota; class Bacteroidia; order Bacteroidales; species Bacteroidales bacterium. Next base: position 96,257 of record JAAYQU010000031.1, read on the forward strand.
CAATGGGAGCAAGTCAAGCTCAGTATCTAAGAGTTTTAAGAGAGGCTGAAGCATATCCAGGTCCATCACTTATAATTGCTTACGCACCATGTATCGCTCATGGAATTAGAAGCGGAATGGGAACAACCCAACGTCAACAAATTCACGCTGTTGAAAGTGGATATTGGCACCTATATCGTTACAATCCACTATTGGAAAAAGAAGGGAAAAATCCTTTCCAATTAGACTCAAAAGAACCTAACTGGTCAAAATTCCAGGATTTCTTACATAGCGAAGTTCGTTATACATCATTAAAACAATCATTCCCAGAAGATGCAGCTGAATTATTTAAAGCTGCAGAGGAATCTGCAAAATGGCGCTATAACAGCTACAAACGCTTAGCAGAGCAGAAATATGAATAATTAACAATAAATATTTAAAAGGGGTCATCATGAAAATGACGACTCCTTTTAATTTATACAAACAACTTGTTTTCAAAATAATATATTTCAAACGCTCAAAAAATTATTTTTAATTATGACTTTAAAAGAAATTTTAGCAATCTCAGGACAACAAGGTCTATTCAAATTAGTAGCATCATCGAAAAGTGGTATAATCGTTGAAAGCTTGGATAGTGGTAAACGCATGTCGGTACCGACTACTACTAAAGCAAGCTCTTTGGAGGATATAGCTATATTTACTCTATCGGAAGATAAGCCTTTATACGAGATACTAATTGCCATTAAGGAAAAGCAACAATCTCAACAAGCCATAAGCCACAAATCGGAACCCGAAGCTATTAAACAATTCTTTGCAGAGGTAGTTCCCGAATTTGATCCTGCAAGAGTTTATTTTTCCGATATGAAGAAAATTATTAACTGGTACAATATTTTGCAAGCTAAGGATATGCTTGATATAGTTAAACCAAGTGAGGAGATAAAAGCGGAAACAGAAGAATCAAGCGAGGGGGCAGAAGAGAAGGCTGAGTAACAAAGTTTCGTGAATTTTATAACATTGGAAGGGAGAGGTATTAATAACTCTCCCTTTCGTTTTATATCGGGTTGTGTTCTGGAAATTAGAAATTGAAAATTGATACTACCTAAAAACCAGCAGTTCATTCTTTGTAATCTGCATTAGAAGCTAATTTTTTTACCTTTTGTAAAAATAGATGAGTGAAATATTAAGAAGAAGTGATAGATTTGAACTAACACCAAAAAATGGTTTAACAAAATATTTTATTTAGAGTAATCGTTGATTATATATAATACTTGCTAACTGTTTAACACTATAATTCTGTACTAAATGCGCTTGCTTTTATCATTAATCATAACTTTAAACTTATCAACACTGTTTTCTCAAAGTATTGATGTTCATGTTACTAACATTAGAAATAACAAAGGCAGTCTAGTTTTTGGAATTTTTAAAAATGAAGAGAATTATAAGAAAGAGGCACACGACATTGAGAAATCTGTAAAAAAAGAAGATATTAAGGATGGTGCAATAACCGTCACAATCCCGCTTAAACCCGGTACATACGGAGTAACCCTTCTTGATGATGAAAATGATGATGGAAAAATGAGCTACAATTTGGTAGGATTGCCCACTGAAGGATTTGGATTCTCTAACTACTACACAAGAGGATTCTCAAGACCAAAATATGATCAGTTTAAGATCGAAGTTATGGAGACAGACAACGATACCGTTTTTATAAAATTGAGATATATATTTTAATTCCAAACCCTTTCACGTAGAGACGCCATATTATGACGTCTCTACAACACATTTACTTTCAGCTATATAATACATCTATTTTTAACTTTAAAAACTTTTGACTATCATTGTTAATTGTTTTGGACGACCACAAATGGCGCCTTTATTTTCAACTTTATAAACTTTTAACTTTTAACTTCATCAATGGAGAAGGTTTTAATTAAAGGAAAAAACAGCGAATCAACTATATTAATCGGTGAAAGCATTAATAATTTAATAAACTATATTCCCAATAAACAAGTTTACATAATTACAGACCAAAATGTAAACAGACTGTACGAACAAAGCTTTCCATATTTTCCTAAATACGTTATTGAGACAGGCGAAGAGTCAAAAAACTTAGCTTCACTTGTAAAAATATATCAATGGTTATTAGATTCAGGAGCTGATAGAAACTCTTTTGTAGTTGGTATAGGAGGAGGCGTAGTTAGTGATATAGCCGGATTTATAGCCTCAACCTTTATGCGTGGTATCTCTTTTGGATTTGTAGCCACAACTCTGTTAGCGCAAGTTGATGCGAGTATTGGAGGGAAAAATGGAGTTAATTTAGACAACTACAAAAATATTATCGGGACATTCAATCTACCAAAGTTTGTAATTTGCGATATTTCGATGCTCAAAACTCTGTCAGGAGTGGAGTTGTCGAATGGTTTTGCAGAAATGATAAAACATTGTCTGATAGCAAGTTATTCAGATTTTGAATTTATGGAACAAAATGCTGATAAGTTAGTTAAGTGTGATATTGAGGTAATTACACCGCTATTGGCACGTTCAATTCAAATCAAAGCCGATATTGTAAACAACGACGAAAAAGAGACTGGATTGCGGAAAATATTAAACTTAGGACATACGTGGGGTCATGCAATAGAAAAAACAACTAATTTGCCTCATGGTCAAAGCGTTAGCTTAGGGTTAGAGTTTGCTGCCCGCTTTTCACGTAAACGCGAATTAGTCACAAACAGAGATTATATGAGGCTGATTGGTTTGTTGCGCTCATTCAGTTTGCCTGTTTGCTATAACATACATATGCCCGAAGTTTTTAATGCACTAACAAAAGATAAGAAGAAAAACGGCAGCGTAATAGATTTTATTTTTTTAAAGGGACTTGGGGATGTAATCATAGAAAAAATTAGTTTTGATGAAATAAAAGAGTTTGTTTTTGAAAAATAGCCTAACAGTATAAAATGCGCACAAACAGTAAAATTTGTATAGTTATAGGTAACCTAACCTACGAAAAAGCAATACAAGAAATTGAAAATATTTCATTTGCCGAGATACGAATGGACCTACTCAATTATACCGACCAGCAGTACCAAAATATATTTGCCAAACTAACAAACTCAATTGCAACCTATAGAGATAACGTTGATATACAAGATGTTGAAAAAAACTACACAACAGCAATTAAGAGTGGCTGTACTTATATAGATTTAGATGTAGAACTATCTGAAAATCTGCGTTTAAAGCTAATTGAAAAGGCTCGTAACAGTGGTTGCAAAGTAATTTTATCTTACCATAATTATACAAATACTCCAACTCTGCAGGAGTTAACTAAAATCGTAAACAATTTGTTTACAAAAGGTGCAGATGTTGTTAAAATTGCTTGTATGGCTAACGATCAGGCCGATTGTGCAAGAGTTTTAGGTTTATACGAAAATCATAAAAACTTGGTGGCTTTCTGTATGGGGAAACTTGGGCTAATTACACGTTTGACAGCCCCAATCATTGGTGCACCATATACTTACGCCTCAGTTTCGGATACAGAGATTGCACCCGGATTGCCAAGTTATAATCTGGTTAATGATTTTTTAGAAAAGTATAACGTCGATTGAACAAATATGCAGGCTTCCGCAAAAAAAATATTTGCCGTTTTTGGAAATCCGATTTTGCATAGTCGTAGTCCTCAGTTGTTTAATGCGGTTTTTGTACATGAGAATATCAACGCGCTTTATACTCGCATTCAGGCAACTAACGGCAAAGAGGTTGTTGATATTATTAAGAAACATAAAATCAGCGGAGCAAATATCACGACACCATTTAAAGAGACTGTTTTAGAATACGTTGATAGCATATCAGATGAAGCCAGGCAAATAGGCGGAATAAACGTTATTATCAATTCCAACGGAGCACTTTCAGGGCATAACACCGACCATATAGGAGTTACAACGTCATTAGAAAATATTACGGACTTAAAAACAGCGAATTGTCTCGTACTAGGCGCAGGCGCAGCAGCAAGAGCAGCTGTTTTTGGGCTGATACTGAAAGGCGCAAATGTTACAGTCGCCAACAGAACATTTGAAAAAGCGAAACAGATAGCTAAAACATTTAATTGTAAGGCTATTAGCTTAGACAAGTTGGAGCAATCTATTAGTAAAACCGATATAATTGTTTCATCACTTTTGCCACATGCAAATCCATTGCAGGGGATAATTTTACCCAAAAATCTAATTATATTAGATGCAAATTATCGTCGCTCAGGAGTAGCGGATTATGCCCTAAAACAAGAATGTAGGCTGATTTCAGGAAAAGAGTGGCTATTGTATCAGGCAATAGAAACATATAAGTTGTTTTTTGGCAAAGAGCCCGATAAATCAATTATGGAAAAGAAATTTAGTAGCAACTTAAATTCAGAAAATATTAATGCTTTAGCGTTAAATCCTAATGTAAAACATGTTGATTTTCAAGATGTTGATATTGCAATATATACGAGTTCAAACAACGAAGCTGAATTTAAAAAACGCTTAAATGAAGAAAAAAATCTGCTCATCAACGGTTAGGGGAACAGTTCAAGCACCTGCATCTAAAAGCGTTGCACAACGTGCGATTGCTTTGGCTGCGTTGGCTGAAGGCATATCAACAATAAAAAACGTTGGCAATAGCGAAGATGTTTTGGCAGCAATAAACGTTTGTAAACGTCTTGGAGCAGAAATTTCAGGCAATCACAAATTGCTAACTGTTAAAGGTGGATTGAAATTACCTACAGAAGTACTGAACTGTGGCGAATCGGGCTTATGTATCAGAATGTTTTCTCCTATTGTTGCTACGCTCAATAGCTCGGTTGCGATGACGGGAGAGGGAACTCTGAAAAAGCGTCCAATGCAGATGATTGCAGACTCGTTAACACAATTAGGTGCAATCTGCTTAACAAACGACGGTTTTTTGCCTCTCAAAATAAAAGGACCTATCAAAGGCGGAGAAATTAGCATTGACGGTTCCATTAGTTCTCAGGTACTTACAGGGCTTTTAATGGCTGCGCCTTTTGCAGAAACAGATACCATTATAAAAGTTGATAACCTAAAAAGCACTCCATATATTGACTTGACTATAAGCATAATGCAAGATTTTAGGGTGGATGTTACGAACATTAATTACGAAAAGTTCGTAATAAAAGCATCTCAAAAGTACCGTTCTGTTGACTATGAGGTTGAGGGAGACTGGAGCGGTGCTGCTTTCCTGTTGGTTGCAGGAGCAATTGCGGGCAAAATTGAAGTTACAAACCTTTCCTCAAATTCTTATCAAGCCGACCGCGCAATTATTGAGGCTTTAAAATTAGCAGGAGCTGATGTTGTTGTAAAACAAAACTCTGTTAAAGTTTTGAAAAACAGCCTTGTGGGATTTAACTTTGATGCTACCGATTGCCCAGACCTTTTTCCGCCTTTAGTAGCGTTAGCTGCTCATTGTCAAGGGGAAACAACAATCGTAGGCATCGACAGATTAAAAAACAAAGAGAGCGACAGAGCCACAACACTCAAACAGGAGTTCGAGAAACTTGGAATAAAAATCGAATTTGCCGACAACACAATGACAATATATGGCGCAAAACCTAAAAGCGGAAGCCTCTTTTCTCACGATGACCACAGAGTAGCAATGGCTTGTGCCACAGTTGCTATAAGCGGTAACTGTACGGTTGAAATTGAAAACGCAGAAGCCGTAAACAAAAGTTACCCCAATTTTTTCGATGACCTAAAAACCATTACTCAATAAATAATTGAAGATGAATACTTTCGGACAACTATTTAGAATTAGCATATTTGGCGAGTCGCACGGCGATGTCGTTGGAGTAACCATTGACGGAGTAAAACCCGGCATGCAGCTCGCTCTCAACGATTTTGAAGCTGATATTTTGCGCAGAAAATCGGGAGCAAAAGGCACTACGCCACGCATAGAAGATGACAAGCCTCAAATAATTTCAGGCTTATTTAACGGATTTACAACAGGTGCGCCACTAACCATAGTTTTTGAAAATAAAAATGCACAATCAGCTGACTATGAATATATTCGCAACACCCCACGCCCCAGTCATGCCGATTTTGTTGCACTTAAAAAATTTCAAGGCTTTAACGATTACCGTGGAGGAGGACACTTTTCCGGAAGACTTACATTAGCTTTGGTAGCAGCAGGAGTTATCGCCAAAAAACAGATTGGCGATATAAATATCGAAGCAAAACTGCTATCAGTTGGCGGAAGCACAGATATCGAAGCAACAATAGAGCAAGCTATAGCTGCTAACGACTCCATTGGCGGAATAGTCGAATGTAATGCAACCAATATCCCAATAGGTTTAGGCGAACCCTTTTTCAATTCGGTCGAGTCGGTAATCAGTCATCTCGTTTTTTCAATACCCGCAGTAAAGGGAATCGAGTTTGGAGCAGGATTTGCAGCTGCAGCAATGAAAGGCTCGCAACACAACGACCCACTTATAGATATATCCGGAAAAACAGAAACAAACCATTCAGGCGGAATTTCAGGCGGAATTACCAACGGCAACGACCTGATTTTCAGAGTAGCAGTAAAACCAACTCCAAGTATTGGCAAAGAGCAGTTAACCATAAATATGAAAACAGGAAAACGCGAAAGCCTTAAAATAGGCGGTCGTTATGATGCCTGTATCGCTTTGCGTATGCCTGTAATAATTGAGGCTATTACGGCAATTGCGCTTTGTGATTTAATAACGATAAATGATTAGAACACAGAAGACACAGATTAAACAGAATTTCACAGATAAGAATCCGTGCAAATCCGTTTAATCCGTGTTATCTGTGTTCTACCAAGAAAGCCGATAGGCTAAAACAGTTTACTTCGCTTCACAAGCCACGGAGAAAGTACACTGCTAAAAGGATTATCTATATCAGCCTCAACAAGTTCAATTTTATATTGTAAACATCGTTTTTTCAACTCATCGAACTTATCTTTAATCTGTTGCAAATAGTATTCGCGGTACTCGGCAGGGTTCAACTTAAAGCTTTCGCCCGTTTCCATATCAATAAGTTTATATGGGCGATTATCAAGCTCGAACATCTGTTCAGTTTTTTTGTGAGTTACGTGAAAGATTATCACTTCGTTTTTATTATACCTAAGATGTTCTAACGATTCATATATCTTATTAACAGGCGTTTGAGTAAACATATCGGTAAACAATACAACTAATGAACGTTTGTTAATAACCTCGGCTATTTGATGTAGTGTGTCGGCTGTTGCCGTTCCGGTTTTGGTTTCTGTGTTGTATTTGCTCCGCAGAATATCATCTAATTTGCTGAATATCAGTTTTTGATGACTGTTTGAAAGGTGTGGCGAAAAGTGCTCATCAACTTTATCTGAAAAAAGAGTTAACCCCACAGCATCGCGCTGACGATTAAGCATATGCGAAATAGCAGCCGCACAAAGAGCTGAATATCCAGCCTTGTGAATGGTTTTATCCGTGGGGTAAAACATTGAGCTGCTGCAATCTATCACAATCTGGCAACGCAAATTGGTTTCAGCCTCGTAGTTTTTGACAAAAAGCTTATCGGTTCTGCCAAAAAGTTTCCAGTCAATATGTCGTACAGATTCCCCCTGATTGTACACCCTATGTTCGGCAAACTCAACCGAAAAGCCGTGATACGGACTTTTGTGGATACCCGAAATAAAGCCGTCAACTATCTGGCGCGCAAAAAAATCGATACTATTCAGGTACGATAAAGATTCTATCTGTTCGGCAGTTGTTAAAAACTTATTGCTCATTTAATAAAGTATTTGTGCAAAAATAGATATTTTTTTAATGATGCATTTAATACTTGAAACTACAAATCCCATTTTCACTACATCAAAATATTGATATTGAAAAATAATTTTTATTTTTGTCAATGATATATAAAGTACAAACCATTAATAACAGATACAATGGAAATGGAAGAGAATAAGGAGTACGGGCGAGAAAGGGACGAGATTTTCTCAAAAGCTGTTAGAGCAGGGAAAAGAACATACTTTTTTGATGTTAAATCGACACGCAAAAACGATTATTACTTAACTATCACAGAGAGTAAGAAACGATTTGATCCAGATGGCGGACACTCTTTCGAAAAGCACAAGCTTTTTCTTTACAAAGAAGATTTTGAAAAGTTCAGAGAGGGATTAGATGAAGTATTTAATTATATCCAAGAAAACCTTAGTGACGAGACTTCTGAAAAACCATCAGCAGAAAATAGCGACGATAATTTTTTAAACGTCGATTTTGAAGATCTCGACAAATAGTTAATCAGCATTTAGGTATGTCTGAATATTATATTGGGGCTCATGTTAGCGCATCGGGAGGCGTTGAAAATGCACCACTTAATGCACACAGTATAGGAGCTAACGCTTTTGCTCTATTTACTAAAAATCAAAGACAGTGGGTTGCTAAACCCTTAGAACAAAGCAGTATTTCTAGGTTTAAAGAGTATTGCAAGCAATATAACTTCGACAAAAATCAGATTTTACCCCACGACAGTTATTTAATAAACCTGGGACATCCTAAAGCAGAAAATCTTAACAAGTCGCGTGAAGCATTTATTGATGAGATGGTTAGGTGCGAACAACTTGGGCTAAAAAAACTTAATTTCCACCCCGGCAGTCATTTGAACGAAATATCAGAGGAAGAGTCGTTAAAACTCGTAGCAGAGAGCATTAATATTGCTTTAAAGCAAACGAAAGGGGTAACGGCTGTTATAGAAAATACTGCGGGACAAGGAACAAACTTAGGCTATACGTTTGAACATCTTGCACTTATTATCCAAAACGTTGAGGATAAGGATAGGGTAGGAGTTTGCATTGATACGTGTCATGCCTTTACTGCCGGTTATGACCTGCTTAGTCCTGAGGGTTGGGATAATACGTGGAGTGATTTTGAGCGTATTATCGGGTTTGATAAGCTATGTGGAATGCACCTTAACGACACGAAAAAGGAGCTTGGCAGTCGCGTTGATAGACATGCCCCGTTAGGCGAAGGCTTTCTCGGTCTCGAACCGTTTAAACGAATTATGAGAGATAGTAGATTTAAAGATATACCTTTGATACTTGAAACCCCCGAAGATGACCGTTGGGAGAGCGAAATAAAACTGTTAAGGTCGTTTATTAAATAGTTATAAAAATCTTTTATTTATACATACAAACTGTTTTGTATAAATAAAAATTAATAATCAGTTAGTTTTTAAACGCTGTAATTTGTGAATCACCGTTTAATAGTTCTGAAAAAGTCTTTTATTATGGCAAAAAATCTATTTAAAGATAAACTGTGTTGGATATCTGGAGCTTCGTCTGGAATAGGAGAGGCATTGGCTATTGAGCTTTCAAAGCAAGGAGCCAAGTTAGTTTTGTCGTCAAGCAGACCCGAAAAATTGGAGAGAGTCGCTAACGAGTGTTTAAATCACACTGACTATTGTAAAATGCTCGCTTTTGACCTATCACAACCTGCTGAAGTTGAAAAATCGGCAAAAGAGTTTTTACACCTATACGGAACCCCGTTTCTTTTGATACATAACGGTGGGATAAGTCAACGTTCGATGATTTCAGAGACATCAATGGAGTTACACCGAAAAATAATGGAGATAGACTTTTTCTCTTATGTTGCGATAACTAAAATCGTACTCCCCAAAATGATTGAAGCAAAAGAGGGATATATTGCTGCAACAAGCAGTATATCAGGTAAATTCGGTTTCCCGATGCGTTCGGCGTATGCTTCGGCAAAACACGCAATACAAGGTTTTTTCGAAACATTGCGTATAGAGATGTCGGAGCATAATATCTCTGTTACAGTTGCTTATCCCGGTAGAGTTAGAACAAATATCTCTTTTAATGCACTAAAAGCCGACGGTACTCCTCACGGAGTTTTAGATCCGGGGCAGGCTGGAGGAATATCTTCCGAAAAATGTGCAAAAAAATATATCAAGGCAATATCAAAAAAGAGAGCTGAAGTGTTAATCGGTGGAAAAGAGCTACTTATGGTACATATAAAACGTTTTTTTCCTTGTCTCTTTTTCAGAATCGTTAAAAAAATCAAGCCAACGTAGAAACAAAAGAATAGGTTAAACATATAATCGTAACATAATGAATAAAACACTCAAACCAACCAATTACCCAGCTTTATATACACTTGTTGGTGTGTTCTTTTTTTGGGGATTTATTGCAGCGTCAAATGGCGTACTTATACCATTTTGTAAATCACGGTTCGAACTGTCTCAGTTTCAAAGCCAGTTGATTGATTCGGCGTTTTATTTTGCCTATTACATAGGAGCGTTTTTGCTGTTCCTCTTTTCAGTTGCAGGCAAGAAAGACTTTTTGAACTCATGGGGTTTCAAGAACGGAATAGTTTATGGTTTGATGATATCGGTTGTTGGAGCGTTTATGATGTTCCCGGCATTAGCAACAAGTAGCTTTGCCTTTATTCTTGCATCACTATTTATAATAGGACTTGGATTTTCGTTGCAACAAACAGCTGGGAATCCCTTAGCCATCGCTCTTGGAGATGAATCTACAGGTGCAACAAGGTTAAATCTTGCAGGAGGAGTTAATTCATTTGGAACAACTATCGGTCCCGTTATTTTTGCTCTGGCACTACTTGGCACAACACATTTAGATGAAAGTAAAATCCCGGGGTTAAGTTTGTCGTCAGTGCAGTGGTTATATGTTGCTGTTGGTTTTGCATTTTTGATAGCAGGATTACTATTCAAATTCTCGAAAAAAATTCCCAATGAAAAAAACAATGAACCAATTGAGAATGAGGTGAAAGCAACATGGCTATTGAGTATTATTACCGTAATCTTAATTGCTGTTCTTGGATTTATTTTCGCGCAATATACAGGAAGCGATACGCAACAAGATACAAAAACAGCACTTTATCTAACATTAATAGGTATAGCAGCACTTGTAATTGGTCTTGGGATAGCAACTGTTAATTCAAGGAAAAACCCGAATGGGTGGGGAGCTTTAAAATATCCACAATTGGTTTTTGGAATGTTTGCAATTTTCACATATGTAGGAGTTGAAGTTACGATACAAAGCAACTTGGGAGAGTATTTGAAACATGTTGATTTCGCAAGATTTTTACCCAGTAGTCCAAATACAAGTTTTGAGGAGTTTAAATCGTTACTTGCTGGCAATCAGGTCGAAGGTTTTTGGACATCAATGACCCCAATGCTTATATCACTCTACTGGGGCAGCTTGATGATTGGGCGATGGGCAGGGGCTGTTTCAGCGTTTAACCTTTCATCTAAAACTAAAAAATTTGCCATGATAATTGTTCCTTATATCGCATTTTTGGTGATTTTGGGTTCAAACTGGGTAGCAGGAGTTTCTGCAGATAGTTTAAGGTTAATTTTACCCTATGCAGCAGTTATTTTAATCCAAATCTTTGGATTTTATTTAGGACAAGATAAGCCTGCTAAAACGCTTTTTATCTTCGGTATCCTAGGTGTATTGGCAATGATTGTAGGAATGTACACCACGGGCATCGTTTCTGTTTTTGCTTTCGTTAGTGGCGGATTGTTCTGTTCGGTAATGTGGCCCGTAATATTCTCACTATCGCTGTATGGGTTGGGTAAGTTTACATCGCAAGGCTCAGCTTTCTTAGTAATGATGATACTTGGAGGAGCATTTTTACCTCCATTACAAGGAAAGATTGCAGACCTTTCAAATATTTCGCTTTCGTATTGGGTACCGGCAATAGGCTTTGTTTATTTGCTTCTGTTTGCAGTTTTGGTAAAAAGGTTCTTGCGTAAACAAAATATCACTGTATAAAATTAATTTTATAATACTGTATATCTATTGCAATATCAAACACATACAACTACTTGTGTTTAAAAAATGATCTAATGCCAAGAACAATTTATTCAAATAGTTATTCCTTTGGACTAAAATTTGATAATGTGTTTTTTTAAAATAAAACAATAAAGATTAGTTTAATAAAAATAGAATTATGAGAAGATTTTTAGTTTTATCATTCATTTTGTCATTCGGATTGACGAATGCACTTACAGCTCAGGTTACTGAAGCAGAAGCTGAGTTAAAAGCTCAAAGCAAAGATACAGTCGAAGGTTGGAAAACCGGAGGAGTTCTTGGAGTTAACTTTTCACAAACAGCACTTGTGAATTGGGCGGCAGGAGGACAAAGTTCAATGTCTCTTAACGGCATTTTTAGTGTTTTTGCAAACTATAAAAGAGGTAAAAACGTATGGGACAACTCACTTGACTTGGGTTATGGAGTTTTACAACAAGAGGATGTGAAATATGCGAAAAAAACTGATGACAAGGTTGACCTCCTTTCTAAATATGGACGTAGAGCATATAAAAATTTTTACTATTCGTCACTTTTGAACTTTAAAACACAAATGGCTACAGGGTACAACTATCCTACAGATAGTACCAGAGACAAAGTATCAGACTTTTTTGCTCCTGCCTATTTAATAGGTGCAATTGGTATGGATTATAAACCAGATAATCATTTGAGTATTTTTGCAGCACCCATTACCACTAAATTCGTTTTTGTAAATGATACAGTCCTTTCAAATGCTGGCGCTTTTGGTGTTGAGAAAGGTAAAGCATATAGGGGAGAATTTGGTGGATATATCAGAGCTATATACTCTAAAAATGATTTCGAGCATGTGCTTTTGAAAAACATTTCGTTTACAACAAAACTTGACCTCTTTTCAAATTATTTAGAAAATCCTGAAAATATTGTTGTAAACTGGGAAACATTAATTGCCCTAAAAATCAACAAGTATATAAACGTTAATATCAATACCCTTCTAATTTACGACGACAAAATCAACATCGGTAAAGACGAAAACAGTGATGGTATAATAGAGCCCAGTGAAATGAAACCAAGAGTACAATTCAAAGAGCTTTTGGGTGTAGGATTGTCAATTAAGTTTTAAAACTATATAAGCATTAAATTAATAGTAAGACAATGAAATTTTTAAAAGATTTTAAAGCATTTGCCCTAAAAGGCAATGTTATAGATATGGCAGTGGGTATTATAATAGGAGCTGCCTTTGGTAAAATAGTTACATCTCTTGTAAACGATATTATCATGCCACCCCTGGGGTTACTTATTGGTGGCGTTAATTTCTCTGACCTTAAGGTGGTTATGAAAGAAGCAACAGAAGTTGCACCTGCAGTTACTTTAAATTATGGGCAGTTTATACAGGTTGTGTTTGATTTTTTGATTGTTGCAGTAGCAATATTTATGCTTATTAGAGTAATTAGTGTAGCAAAACGCAAACATGAAGAGAAAGCTGAAGCAACACCAGCACCAGCTCCTGAACCATCAAATGAAGAAAAACTACTTGAAGAGATTAGAGATATTTTGAAAAACAGATAGAGATGAGTTTTTAAAGTTAAAAGAGATGGAATACGTTCCCTCTCTTTTTTCTTATTGCTTTCAAGCAATAATCCAAATCAGGGAAAATATAAACGTATGAATACAAAAATTTCAATCTTACTTTCAGCTATTTTATTTAGCTTACATGTAATTGGACAAGAGAATACCAATAAATTCGATTTTAGGTTAGGAGCTGGAATCTCATTGCAGGGAACTGGCGATATGATAACGTTCAACTATGAAAACGAGGTAAACTATCAGCTAAATCGATACCTTGCAAGTTCGATATCAATAAATTTAGGGCGAAGCAATTATGGGGTTTTTGAGACATCCTCTTTTGTTCAAGGTAATTTGAATATTTTTATTTCCCCATTTAAAAACAACAAACAATTTGACTTCAGGCTAGGAATAGGAATAACATATTACAATGTTAATGATGCCTACATTTTTTCAGAACTTTGGGTCAATGGGGTATTGATAGATGCGGACTACGAGTTTGACAATCGTAACTCATTGGGATTTAACCTAATAATTGAAAACACCTATTTACTTACAGATAAGTTTATGGTTGGTTTAAAACTATTCACTCAACCATATCTAAATGGCGATATTAATTCAGGGGCTATGCTAAAACTTGGATTGAAAATATAATAACAGTCATAAACTACTTTGTTTGCAAATATGTATAGCAACTCAAAGATAATTTGTTTCGATGCAGACGATACTCTTTGGATTAATGAACCTATTTTCCGAGAATCAGAAAAACGGTTACATGAGGTTGTAAGGGAATATATATCAGAGTCTGAGCTGAACAAAGTGCTGTTTCAAATAGAGACGCAAAACATGGAGCTATACGGATACGGAGCAAAAGCGTTTATTCTTTCACTTATAGAAACAGCTTTAAAAGTATCGAATAACAGAGTAGCAGCTGTACAAATTCAGCAAATTATAGATATTGGCAAGCTACATCTTAATAGCCCTGTTACTCTTATTGACGGTGTGGAAAAAGTGCTAAGCGCCTTATATTCAAACTACAGACTTATATTAGCAACTAAAGGTGATTTGTTGGAACAGGAGCGCAAACTTGAAAAATCGGGTTTGGCAAAATATTTCCACCATATTGAAATAATGACAGAAAAAAATCCGGAAAACTATATCAAGCTATTGAAAAATTTAGATGTTAAAGCCAGTGAATTTGTTATGATAGGTAACTCATTAAGGTCTGATATTCTGCCAGTCGTTGAAATAGGAGGAATGGCGATATATGTCCCTTACGAGATTACGTGGCAACACGAAAAGGTTACCGGTGAAATTGATTCTACGTTGTTTGTTCAAGTTGAGAAAATAAGCGATATCCTTCCATATTTTTCAATTAGCAATTAATCTGTGTCAATCCGTTTAATCTATGTGTTCTGTGTTCCAAAAATCCGAAATCCCCACTAAGTTTTATCATCAAACGCAAACTGGTACAAAGAAAGGGTGCCACCAAAACCATTCAGTAGCACCCTCCCATATTTAACCTAACCTAATAAAAACTACTTAATTAACTTCTTCATTATTGCATCCTTGTCAAGCTTTTTAGTACAGAAGAACCAGTCTTTGCAGTCAAGGTTTTTATCTTCTATCCTTGCTTTTGCAACGCCGCACGAACCGGCTGTAGGAACAATAACATCGTCTCCCGGTCGCCAATCTGCCGGAGTAGCAATTTCAAACTCATCAGCTGTTTGTAGTGCAACTACTATGCGGTAAATCTCATCGAAATTACGTCCCGTGCTAATTGGATAATAAAGAATAGTTCTTATTATACCCTTTGGGTCGATAATGAAAACAGCACGAACTGCCTTGGTGTCGCTTTGACCCGGCATTATCATACCGTATTTTTTCGACACATCCATTGTAATGTCTTCAATAAGAGGGAATTTAACCTCGATGTTTTTCATACCGTTGAATTCAATTTTTTCTTGAATTGTGCGTAGCCAAGCGATATGGCTATATAGTCCGTCAACTGAAAGACCTAATAGTTTAGTATTCAACTTGTTAAACTTCTCTTCCATCGAAGCAAAAGTAATAAACTCAGATGTACAAACAGGTGTAAAGTCAGCCGGATGGCTAAACAGTATTACCCAGTTCCCATGATAATCTTTCGGGAAGTTAATCTCTCCTTGAGTTGTTATTGCTTTAAACTCTGGTGCTTTATCGCCAATACGTGGCATCGAAAATACTTGATTGTTTTCCATAATAATCTGTTTTTTAATTGTTTATATTTATTTATTTTTATTGCTAAAGTTTTTCTTTAAAGGTACCTGATATCTGAAGGTTTATCTCTTTTATATCCCAACCTTCGATAGGTTTTTTGAAAAAATACTCTTTCAGTAAATTGTCCAACTCTATGTCGAAATAGTTATCTATCCTCTCGCTTTTATCACAATATATGTGATGGTGGCACTCTGTTATGACATCGTATCGAACAAAATCCTTTTCGGTTTTGATTTTTTTAACTATGCCTTTTTCGGCAAAAGTTTCGAGTGTGTTGTATATCGTGCCCAATGCAATGTTTGGATAATTTTTATGAACATGTTCTTTAATTGTTTCTACTGTTGGATGATTTTTTAACTCAATCAACGATTCCAAAATTTTTAGTCGTTGAGGCGTTATCTTCAATCCACTATTATGTAATATTTCATTTAAATTAGAACTCATATTAAATAGGAATTATTCTTATATAATAACAATTATTGTGCCAAATCGTTTAAAAAACGAAAAATAATTTCAGCCACCAAAAGCGGTAACTGAATGAGGTAGAAGTGTGTTTAGTCTAAATTTACAACCAGGAAGTTTGTAATAACTAACTGATAATTAGTAAATTGACTGATAATTATTAATTGCTAAATGTCAACGCAATTGAGTATGTTTTGAATAACATATCTGAACCGTTCGCGGATGTCAATATCAATACTTTCGCCTTTTTCCGTTTTAACAGCTATTGATTTAATGGGTAATTGCCTGATAATGCTGTGTTGTTCAGGACTAATATCATAAATCAACATTGATGAAACCGAGATGATTGTTGATGAACCTTGTTCGTTTTCTGGTAGCGGTCGTGGCATTATTTGAAGAGTAGAATTATCGCTAAAAGTGAAAGTTATGGGTAGTTTGTCACTTACTATAAAGTTACCGTATCGGGAATAACGCATTTTAAGATATTTTTTCTCTCCAATGCACTGAGCTTTAAAATAAAGAGGTTGTCCATTTAGTCTGCCTACCATTAAATCTTCAGTTCGCTTCACAAAAACTCCTGTTATAGGGTCCACTTGGTTTACCTCTAAGGCACAGTTTTGAGCATTTGCAGATGTTATAGCTAGAAGGAGTCCAATAGTTATTAAAGTATGTAGATTGAAAAAAGTTTTCTTAATTTGCATGGTATTATCAATTAATGTTTGCTGTGCAATTAGTAGTAATTTATTCTGCAAATATTTTAATATGAGCTACTGAAACAATGTTTTTACAAAATATCGGACTAAAATACACTATTTTTGCGAATTGTATGGTAGTTTTTTTGTATAATTTTTTAATAACAATACAATGGATGTTGTAATATAAATGAAAGATGCTACATCTACTCTGTCAATCATGAAACGAACATGACGGTCAAAATCTGATAAACATTAAACATAACTATAAACGTATGAATTTAAAAAACTTAGTTTTAGTAGTCATTATCTTATTTGCTTGTGGATGTGGAACATCGCTCGATCCAACAAATATCCCCACACAATTTGAACTGTCGGGAGGAACAAGAACGTCAAATTATGAACAAACAATAGAATTTTGCGAAAAAGTTGCACAAATTTCCCCTAAGATACGTTTTATCTCTATTGGTAAAACACCTCAAGGGCGACAAATACCAATGTTGATAATTGACCAAAAAGAAAACTTTACTCCCACAAAAGTCCATAATTCTGGCAATGCCGTACTGATGATTCAGGCAAATATACACGCCGGAGAGCCTGACGGAAACGATGCCGGAATGTTGTTAATTAAACGTATGATAGCTGAAAAATCATATCCACACAATATAACTATACTATTTTTGCCCGTGGTAAATCCCGATGGTCTTGCTCGTTTCGGAGCATATAATCGCATAAATCAGAATGGACCGAAGGAGGTGGGGTGGCGTACAACAGCACAAAATCTAAACTTAAATAGAGATTTTGTCAAAGCAGATGCTCCCGAAATGCAATATTGGCTTAAAATGTACAACACTTGGATGCCCGATTTTTTTATAGATTGTCATGTGACTGACGGTGCAGATTATCAATACGTTATAACATATGTAATGGAAATATTAGGCAACATGAATCCTGAGCAAACCAAATGGCAAAAAAATTATCTTAACCATATCACACCAATAATGGAAGAAGCAGGATTTCCGATATTTCCGTACGTATCGTTTAGGAATTGGCATGACCCACGAAGCGGTTTATATTCACGACCCGCGCCACCAATTATGTCCAACGGCTATTCTGCAATACAAAATCGTGTGGGACTGTTGGCTGAAGCGCATTCATTAAAGCCTTATGCTACAAGAGTTTATGCTATGTTAAAACTATTCGAGGAGACTATTGCTTATATCGAAGCAGACAGCAAAAACCTGATTAAACTCGGAAAAGAAGCCGACAAACAGATTGAAATGCTTGCAATAAATGGTGACAGCATACCACTTACATACAAGTTTACAGAAACTTATGATTTTGTTGATTTTCATGGGGTTAAATACGATAAGGTAGAAAGCGATCTAACAGGAGGTGATTGGTTTATTTATCACTCCGATAAGCCCACTACTTTTCGTTTGCCCTATCTAAAAAGAGTTGAAGCAGATATGTGGGCAAAAATACCTTCTGCATTTATTTTAGGTCCCGAATGGGGTTTTATCAAACAACGATTAGATTGCCACAAAATAAATTATTACAGGTTAACCCAAGATGTTGAGTTAGAGACTCAAACGTGGTGTTGTGCAAATCCTAAATGGGCAAAAATGCCTACAGAAGGTAGAATTATGTTAGACTCGGTCGATATAGAGAAAATAAATGTAAAAGGGAAATGGATTGCCGGAAGTATTGTTATACCAATGAATCAACGTAGAGCGCGTTTGATTATGAGTATGTTCTATCCAAATTCCTCCGACTCTTTTCTGCGAAACGGAAGCCTGAACGTAATTTTTGAACAAAAGGAGTATTTCGAAACATATGTAATGGAGGTCAAAGCTCGTGAAATGCTAGATACAGTTCCGGGATTAAGGAAGCAGTTTGAACAGTGGAAGAGCGAACAAAACAGAGAGCTAACAAATTACGAGCAATTAGAATGGTTTTATAATCAAACACCGTATAGCGACAGCAAAAGATTTATTTATCCAATTAGCGAAATAAGTGAAGAGCAATTACAACAGTTGAGAAAAATATGGAAATAAAAGTATAACAACAAAAAACTATATTTGCCTTAAAATCATTGATATACAGTTCCTGTAAGTTTACTTGTCCACTTTGCCTTTACTGTCAATGCGCATTTGTCTTATTTTTACATATTTTTGAAATGTGGTACTGGCGTTAACCTTGCAAATAAGGTAACCGTAAAAGCCATCTAAAAACCCAAGTTTGATAATGTAATCGCGGAAAAATCTCCATTTCGGATAAAGCCATATTTTGAATATTGTACTCCGCTTTCCTCGTTCAAATCCGGCTTTTGCAGCTATGTTGGAATAGTTGTCAGAACGTCTTGAGTGCTCTGCTATAGAACTATATGAATAGTGCAGAAGGTCTCCTTTCAGAAAAACCTGCTTTGCATTAGGTTCGAGCATATACTTGTCGTGAGGATTCACTCCTCCCCACTTTCCTTTACGGCTGTCCCACAGTCGCAATTTCCTATCGGGATACCAGCCACAGTGTCTTATCCATTTCCCACAATAGTTGGTCAGGCGATTAAAGTAATATCCATCGGCTTGCCAATTCTCTTTAACGGCTTTAATTGACTGTTCCAATTCGGGGCTAAGCACTTCGTCAGCATCTAACGATAATATATGTGGATAAGTTGCATATGTAATAGCTCGGTTTTTTTGTTCGATATGACCATCGAACGGGTGTTGAAAGAAGCTAGCACCATGTTGCAGACAAATTTCCTCTGTTTTATCGGTTGAAAAACTATCAAGTACGACAATCTCATCTGCAATATTTTTAACAGATTCTAAGCATCTCCCAATATTTTTCTCTTCATTGAAAGTAATTATTACAACTGAAATTGGAGTCATCTCTTTTTTCATATGTTAAAATTCTCAGTTTCTCACAAATATAAGTAAAAGCGAAAAATGTACAAACTTATTGCTGTTCTTATGTTGCTTGTATTATCTAATTTTATTATATTGTAGCTCTTTGTTGGGCTAAAATGATATAAACCAACAACTTCAAAAAACAATTATAAACAATCGGAAAAACTAACAAAGTCATCAAAAAAAATGATTAACTTGCAGCCCGATTTCTCTAAAAATTAAGAGAAATAAATTGGATATTGGGTAAACAATAAAAACAATATATTATGGCAAAAGTCATTGCATTAGCAAATCAAAAAGGTGGAGTAGGAAAAACAACTACAGCAATAAATCTTGCAGCAAGTTTAGCAGCATTAGAGAAAAGGGTTCTTTTGATTGATGCAGACCCGCAAGCAAATGCGACGTCAGGGCTCGGCTACGACGCAAGAGACGTTAAATCAAGTATATACGAATGCATTATTAATGCTGTAGATCCGGTCAGCACCATGCTAGATACTGAAATTGAGGGATTGAAATTAATTCCTTCAAATATTGACCTTGTTGGAGCAGAAATCGAGATACTTCAACTGCCGAACCGTGAATATTTGATGAAAAATGCTATTAGTAAGCTTCGCAACAATTTCGATTATGTATTGATAGACTGTTCTCCATCGTTAGGATTGATTACTTTAAATGCACTTACTGCTGCCGATTCGGTTATAATACCTGTGCAATGCGAATATTTTGCGTTAGAAGGATTAGGAAAACTTTTAAATACAATTAAAATCGTTCAGTCAAAACTTAATGTTGAGCTAGAAATAGAAGGGTTTTTATTGACCATGTATGATTCACGTTTACGACTTGGTAATCAGATTGTTGAGGAGGTTCGTAACCATTTTGAAAACATGGTATTTGAAACTATTATTCAAAGAAACGTTAAGCTAAGTGAGGCACCAAGTTACGGTAAACCCATTTTGCTTTACGATGCTAATAGCAATGGCTCTCTAAACTATTTGAATTTGGCTAAAGAGCTAATCGCTAAGAATGAAAATGTATAACATGTAATTCAAAATATTACAATATAATTAGTATAAAATGTGTGCGAAAAAGAGTGCTTTAGGGCGTGGTTTAGGGGCACTAATTGAGGAGGCTCCCAGAGCTCAAAAACCTGTTCAAAATAGTGCCGTTGTTGAAATATCCCTTGATCTTATAGATGTAAACCCGTATCAACCCAGAACAACATTTGACGAAGAGTCTTTAAATGATTTGGCATCTTCAATAAAGGAACTTGGTATTATTCAGCCAATTACTGTTCGTAAAACCGAAAACGGACGTTATCAAATCATTTCGGGTGAGAGACGTACACGTGGAGCACGTCTTGCAGGTTTAGAAACTATTCCCGCCTACGTTAGAGAAGCGGATGACCAAGGCATGTTGGAAATGGCTTTGGTTGAAAATATTCAAAGACAGGACTTAGATGCTATTGAAATAGCTATATCATACCAAAGACTGATTGAGGAGTGTAACTTAACTCAAGAGTCGCTAAGTGAACGAGTAGGTAAAAGTCGCCAAACTATAGGAAACCATCTGAGACTTCTACGTTTGCCAGCCGAAATACAAAAAGGAATACGTTTTGGCGTTATTTCAATGGGTCATGCACGTACTCTTATTACTATTGAAGACCTTGAACTACAGTTGAAAATTTTTGAAGAAATTATCACTAAAGAGCTATCAGTTAGACAAGTAGAGGATCGAATAAAAGAGATAAAAGGCAACATTAAGGGTTTAAAATCTAAAGATTCAAAGCAAAAAGAGAAACCTCAAAGCGAATTGGTTGAAGAGTACGAGAAACTTCAAAAATCTCTAACAGGTCGCTTCCAATCTCCTGTGGAGTTAAAAAGAAACACAAGTGGTAAAGGGAAAATAATCATTCATTTCCGGAACAACACTGAATTTGAGCGTATTTTAGGAATGTTTGAAAATCTAAACCCATAACTTTGAAGTGATAAGCAGGATTGCCATAGTTATTTTGGCTTTTATTTTATCAGTAAATAAAGCGTTTAGCCTGAGCAATACAACTTCTGAGCAACCCGATACGGGAAAAGTTTCACAAAAACGACCACTTATTGCAACAGGATTATCAGTAGTCTTGCCGGGAGCGGGACAAATTTACAATAAGCAATATTGGAAACCTCCTCTGTTTTGGGCAAGCATGGCTGGGGGTGCATATTTGTACCATAGCCAGCATAAACTATACAAGTCGTTCAGTAATGCTTATGATTTGAAAAGCAACTATTTAAAAAATCCCACATTATCAAGTGATCCATATCCGCAACACAGTTTAGAGTATCTGGAAACCTGGCGTAATAGACATAAACTGTTGCGAAATTTGGGTTTGTTCACACTGGGAGCAAGCTATATGGTAAATGTTGTAGATGCTTATGCTTCGGCACAAACTCATCATAATCCACGTGCTGCAACATTTATGTCGGCACTTTTGCCCGGCTCGGGACAGATATATAACCGAAAATATTGGAAATTACCAATTATTTACGGAGGTTTTGGAGCCTTGATTTACTTTTCACAAGTAAATCACAAGTATTTTTTGAAGTACAGGGATATGTATGAGCAAAAAATTGCTTCACAAAACAATGCTGAGATACCAGACCCGGAACCGTTAGCATCGCCAGAAGCTATTTTGCGTGAACGCGAGTACTGGAGGAGAAACCGAGATTTAAACTATATAGGCATAGGATTGCTTTATGTTTTAAATGTTATTGACGCAAATGTTGACGCTCACTTGGCTGAGTTTGATGTAAGCGATGACTTGTCCATGAAAATATCGCCAACAATTGCACCTTACAGCATTATGAATGCAAGTACAAGCAAAGCGACTGGCTACTACGGAGCAACTGTTTCTATAAGATTTTAAGCAGTTTGTCATAATTTATAAGAATATTACTTATAAATCGTTAATTTTGAGCCTTATACTTTTAATACCAATCGTAAGTAAATCAAATTTTAAATGATACATACATTTTTGCTAATAGCCACTACTGTTTTATTCGGAAATAGTAGTATTAGTCACGACGATACCGTCAGAAGTGAACAACTATTTATAGAACAGCAACTTATGCGCGATTACGATAGTCTTTTGATGTCGTTTTATGTGCAAAAATCGCTAGAGGATACAGTTTGCTCGGTTGGCGACACCCTGTTTGTCTCAGAAACAGCTATGGATACAACAAATATTGTGGTTGACTTGAATGACAGCACAATAATGAGGCAAATGTCTGAAATGCAAGTGCTTTTCGATGTTTCTTATAATCACATAGTTAAGGCATATATAAAAGTCTATTCTGAAAAAAAACGTGAATTGACAGAAACCGTTATGGGGTTGTCTGAATATTATTTTCCCTTTTTTGAAAGTCAACTTGACGCCGCAAATTTACCACTTGAATTAAAATATCTTGCAGTAATAGAGTCAGCCCTTAATCCTCGCGCTGTTTCACGAGCCGGTGCAACAGGACTATGGCAGTTTATGTACGCAACAGGAAGATATATGGGGTTAGAAATTAACTCGTTTGTAGATGACAGACGCGATGTTACTCAATCGACCAAAGCAGCAATAAAATATCTAAAACAGCTATACTCAATTTATGGCGATTGGACATTAGCTTTAGCTGCATACAATTGCGGTCCAGGAAATGTCAATAAGGCAATCAGACGTTCGGGAGGTCGCACAAATTATTGGGAAATATATTATCGCCTGCCACGTGAAACTCGTAACTATGTGCCAGGATTTATTGCAGCAATGTACGTGATGGAGCATGCTGAGGATTATAACCTTATACCCAAAAAGATCAATATGCCGACGTTAACAGATACAATTGTTATTCATAAACAGTTGCATTTAGAGCAAGTTTCTAAAGTTCTCAATATCCCTTTAAGTCAATTACGAGATTTGAATCCACAATACAGACGAGATATAATTCCAGCGACAACTAGCAAGAAATATCCGTTAAGATTGCCCTATGAATATGCACCTCGGTTTATCGACAATCAAGACTCTATTTTTAAGTATAATGATACGATCTACTTTAATCCGAATATACTTGTAGCAGCACCTGTTAGTAGTAGCTACAATGGTGCTCCTCCTTCAAAAAATCATAAAGCGCTCTATTACACAGTTGCTTACGGTGATAATTTAGGATATATTTCAAATTGGTTTGATGTAAGGTTGAGTGATTTGCGTGATTGGAATAATATATACAAAAATCGTATTCGGGCAGGTCAACGCTTGTTGATATACGTGCCATCATCGAAATATAGTTATTACGATGAGTTTAATAAACTCGATTTTGCTGCAAAGCAAAAAAGAAAGGGTATTGTAGTTAATACGGATAAAACTACAGAAAAAACTGATACTCAAAGCGATACATCTGGAAAATACCTTTACTACACTCTAAAAAAAGGCGACACCTTGTGGGAAATTGCAAAAAAATATGAAGGTGTAACAGATCGTGATTTATTGCGTATCAATGGGTTAACTGATGGAAAAAGTTTAAAACCAGGTCAGCAGATAAAAATTAAAAGATTAGACTAACAGAAGAATATTTAACTCTTCGTAACACCTAAAACCAATGAACCAAAACATAAAACCATCTTATGTTTTTTGGACAACAGTAGTAACATTGCTGATTTTAGGTTATGTATCATTTCTTTTAAACAAAAAACCGTTAGAAATAGCAGGCTTCACGGTCAGCTTACCAGACCCACTCTCTGTTTTCAGAGATGATATTGTTGAATATACAAATATTGATACGTTAATTGCAGATGTGCTAAGTGAATTAGAGACTGATACAGCCAAAAGTCAGATAGTTGTATTAGATTCTACTAAAGTTGTAACCGATAGTATTACAGTCGACTCTACATTAAAAAGTAGTATTACCACAACGGTTTTAAATGATACAGTTCGCGTTTCGGAATCGAAGGTTAAGAGTGTTGTCCATAAGCTACAGTTTCCGCCCGACAGACCTGATTTACTAGAATTTTTTTACGAAGCACTTCGTAGTGAAATATCAAAGAGAAATATCAGAATACTGCATTATGGTGATTCGCAAATTGAAGGTGATAGAATTACTGGATATTTACGTCATCGTTTTCAAGGACGTTTTGGAGGCAGCGGTCCGGGACTTTTGTTTTGTGACAAGCCCATTGCCGAACACGCAACAATAATTCAAACCGCATCTTCAGATTGGCAACGCGACAATGTAATGCAAAAAAAAGATACGCTTACCAATTCTATTAGTTATGGTATAATGGGGCAAACAAATTACTTTACGGCAACTCCACCGGATAAAGCTCTGTTGAGTTACAAACTTTCCCCACTCTCATATAAAACCGCAAGAAAATATAATTGGTGCCGACTTTTTTTAGGACAGAGCCAATTTCCAATGGATATTGAGGTTTACGGTCGCGATTCGTTGGTAATGAAAGATCAGATAGTTTTAGATGAACCTCTTAATATCTTTGGTTTTCAAATAGATAAAACTCCTGATAATATTGTGTTTAATTTCATGTCGCAACAATCGCCTTCGTTTTACGCGTTAGCATTAGATCAAACAGTGGGTATTACTGTCGATAATATCCCATGGCGAGGTAGTTCTGGTGCAGAGTTCTCAAAAATTGATAAGGAGTTATTGAACTACTTTTTTAAGCAACTGAATGTCAGGCTTATAATATTTCAATTTGGAGTTAATATTGTTCCCAATGTTGTTAAAAGTTACACATGGTATGAAAATCTGATGGTTAAGCAGCTTCAGCATTTGCGATCTGCAGCCGGTAATACGCCTATCATTGTTATTGGTGTAAGTGATATGTCTCGCAAAAAGGAGACATGGTATGAGTCGTATCCAAATATCGTAGCAATAAGAAACGCACAAAGAAATGCAGCTTTCCGGACAGGCTGCGCTTTTTGGGATTTATATGAAGCAATGGGAGGCAACAACAGTATGCCATCGTGGGTATTTGCTGATCCGCCTTTAGCAAACAAAGATTTTGTTCATTTTAATGCCAGGGGTAGTCGAATAGTATCGCACATGCTTTATGAGGCCATTATGAACGATTTTGATAATCAAAAAAAATGAGAATAGTTTTTTGTATATTATGTAATATCCTTATACTTAGGTTAGTATCGACAGCGCAAGATGACCCTTATGCTATTGATCACTATCCATATATAAACTACGAAATAAATGAAATAACTGACTCAACAGGTAGATTTTCAGACACTTTGGCTAATTGTTTAGTCCGATTAATAAACGGAAATGAAAAATTTTCTATTGCACATATCGGAGATAGCCATATTCAAGCCGATTTCTTTACCGGAAGAGTTAGAACACGACTGCAAATGCTTCATCCCGGAATATCGGGAACTCGGGGTCTTATATTCCCTTATGAACTTGCAGGAACAAACAATCCCGGGAACTACAGAATTAAATCTCCAAACAGTTGGGAAGCCCATTGGAGTACAAAAATCCAGGAGCCTTCAAATATCGGACTTTATGGTATAAAAGTCTCAACAACAGACACTTTAATTGAATTGTCGTTAAGAATAACTGATACCGTTTCCGAGCCATTTAATAAAGTAGGATTATGGTACGGTACTGATTCTGAAGGAACTATCAGAGTAAACGTTAATGGATACACTGTTGTTGACTCTTTGTCGGCAAGCCTAAACGGTATTGCAATCGTCAGTTTGAAAGATTATACGCAGCAAGCAACAGTTACAATATCACTAAAAAACCAAGGCTATTTTGATTTGTTTGGGATTGAATTGCAAAATGATTTGCCCGGCTTGGAGTATCATGCCATAGGAGTGAACGGAGCTTCGGCGGTATCGTATAATCGCTCGTTATTGTTTACAGAACAGTTGAGAAGATTGAAACCATCTTTAATAGTACTCTCAATAGGCACAAACGATGCCTACCACTATCTCTTTTCTGAGAATTGGTTTAAAAATGAATACAGCACGTTAATTGACTCTATATCAAGTGCATGCCCAAATATTCCTATACTTCTCTCTACACCAAACGACCATTTGAAAAATAGAGCTGATATGTCAGCTAATATAAGTATAATCAACTCCGTTATTGTAAGTTTGGCTAAGGGCAGAGGGTTGGCATATTGGGATTTTTACGAAATTATGGGTGGCGAAAAATCCATAATTGCATGGCATTCAGACAGTTTGGCTGCACGTGACAGAATACATTTATCGCCCAAAGGATACCGATTAAAAGCTGAGTTATTCTATATTGCTCTTTTAAAGGCATTTGATAAAAAACTATCTGAAATCGATTATTAAAAAAAGTTGAAATGCAATCGTTCTTGAGCAACATAATATCCTACAATCCGCAAAACCCAATGCTTTTTACACGCATTGAGTTCTGGATATTTTTTGCCGTTGTAACGCTTGGGTTTATATTTTTTCATAAGAAATTCTCTCTACGCAGTGCTTGGTTGGCTTTTGTAAGTCTATATTTTTATTATAAAAGCGGTGGCTTTTACTTTTCGCTGTTAATAGTTTCGACAATTATAAACTACTATCTCGGTAAAGCTATTTATAATGCCAATACGCAAAGAAAGCGAGACAGGGCAGTCTTTGCGAGTGTTTTTATCAGCTTGTCGCTGTTAGCTTATTTTAAATATATATACTTTTTCTCAGACTCGATAAATCAGATTTTCGGAACCGACATTGAACCATCGAATTGGCTTGCACAGTTAACCAATTGGGTTACAGGAAGTTCATTTGACGAAAGTGTTATAATATTGCCAGTTGGAATATCATTCTATACCTTTCAAATAATTAGTTATACGGTTGATATCTACAGATATAAGGTCAAGCCCGTTAACAATATTATTGACTTTACATTTTATGTTTCATTTTTCCCTCAGTTGGTTGCGGGACCTATTGTAAGAGCTGCTGAATTTGTTCCTCAAATTTATCGAAAATATAAGGTTAAGTTATACGAATACGGTTATGCTTTGTTCTTTATACTCAACGGATTGATAAAGAAAATATTGATATCCGACTACATCTCTATAAATTTTGTTGACAGGGTTTTTGACCAACCACTGCTTTACTCGGGGTTTACCAACCTTATGGCAGTTTATGGTTATTCAATTCAGATTTACTGTGATTTTTCAGGATATACCGATATTGCCATTGGCGTAGCATTGTTATTGGGATTCAGACTACCTACCAACTTTTTGTCGCCATATAAAGCAACTTCAATAACCGATTTTTGGAGACGTTGGCATATTTCATTATCCCGATGGTTAAAAGATTATCTCTATATACCTTTGGGGGGAAATAGGAAAGGCAGAGTTAGGACTTATGTTAATTTGTTAATTACCATGCTTTTAGGAGGTTTATGGCATGGAGCACATTTCCGTTTTATAATTTGGGGTGGAATTCACGGTATAGCTTTGGTACTTGACAAGTTAACGGCAAAATATATCAGCCTTAAAACTAAGCCTGCAAAATTTATAGGCGTCTTTATTACTTTTCACATTGTTTGCTTCTCCTGGATATTTTTTAGAGCGCAAGATATGCGACATGTGGGACAAATGTTGAGTCAAATAATTTCAAATTTTCAACCCGAAACCATTTTCGCTGTTTTTCAAGGATATGCGCCCTCTATTGTGCTAATTTTGTCAGGACTTATTATTCACTGGCTACCTAAAAGTTGGAAACGCTTTTACAGAAAAACGTTTATTGCGCTACCTGTTTATGTTAAAATATTGATATTTGTACTAATTGCCGTGTTACTGTATCAGTCGCAATCGTCAGATATTCAGCCGTTTATTTATTTTCAGTTTTAGCTTTTTAAAATTACTTTTTTCCTGATCTTTTCGTTCATTTTTCCAAACCAAGTTAGTGTCCGGTGTAAGCCACGGAAGTAGAGAATTACAAACAGAATTATGTTGATAATCCACAGCACAATTATGTTTACTATGTATGTAGGGTAGAATTGTCCGAAAACTTTTTTATAAGGAGCATAAAAATGTGCTTTAATAAAAGAGTTTTCCGGATCCTTATATATAGGGTCAATCTTTTGGTGTAAGCTATTTTTATATTCAATAATTCTGTCAATACTGTTTGTGTTTCGCACAAACTCAGTTAAACTTCTGTTTGTATATGCCTCACGCATAGCAACATATTCTTTTCCTAAGCTATCTTCAAAATGCTGAATCATGTTGTCTTTGCGATGATTAGTTTTATTGTAAAGGTTGATGTAGTATATTGACAGATTGTCTAAATAGGTTTCTGTTTGTGCAATTATTGTTGAATCGAACGTTTCAACTAACATTAAATCAATAGAGTAGGGGGAAGATATATATTTGTTTGTTGCTAACTCTTTTTTTATTTCATTATTTATAAGTTTAATTGCCTTCTGAATTTCAGCCCTTTTTGTTGAATCATTGGCATTTCGTTTTATATATGAAACTTTGTTTTTTAACGATTTAATCCAATAATCTTTTTTATATGTAGCAGTTGACAACACTTTGTCGTATGGATACAAATCGCGTTCATATTTATTCTCTTTGTATTGATATACAGCCAATGCTTCATACGCCCATCGAGCAGTGATAATTTCGCCATACCAGGGTATAGTGTTGGGTTTTGAAATTTTTGGATTTAATTTATCATATGGAACAATTATTCCCGATAGTATCAATTGAGGAATAACCAAAAAAGGAATCAAAATATAGATTGTAACAACAGTTTTAAAACTGTCAGAAATTATCAACCCTAAAATGCTAGCTCCTATCCATGCCGAAAAAAGTGCCAGCCAATATTGGAAAAACATACCTTTAATTTCCATGATAAGATTTCCTACAAGGACAAAGGTAAGGGCTTGAAATGCACTTATTACCATTAAAACTGAGAGTTTGCTACATAAATAACTAAACCAACTTAAGTGTAGAAACCGTTCTCGGTTTAATATTTTTCTATCTTTTATTATCTCCTCAGCACTAACTGTTAAACCAATAAAAATGGCCACAATAACCGCCATAAAGATATAAACAGGAAGGTTTGAGTTGTCAAATAGTGTGTAGCCCTTGAGATTAGCTTCGTCAACGTTGAAAAACTTGATAATAAATGCCAACATAAAAGCTAAGAGAGGAGCCTCTAGCAGGTTAATTACAAGATACTGAATATTAGTAAGTTTTGATAGAGTGTCGCGAATAGTAAAAACCTTATATTGTGTAAACTTGTTTGGCGTTTGAAACTCAACTGTAGGAGTCTTATCATAATACTCCTTTTTATCATATTCGGGTTTGGTTTTCGAGATTAGGTGTTTGGCATACCATTCTGTAGGTGATACTTTTCTGGTTTTGCTCAGATTGCCGTGCTCATCAACAATTGCAGATTCAACTATATTGAAAATCTGTTCAGGGTTTACGTTTCCGCAAAAGTGGCATTCACTTTCACCCCTGTCGGCGTGATGTACTCTGCTTTTAAAATATATTATGCTGTCAACAGGATTACCATAATAAATTATGTATCCACCAACATCTAACAACAAAAGATAGTCAAGCATTTTGAAAATATCTGATGAAGGTTGATGAATAACAGTAAAAATCAGATGACCCTTTAGAGTTAAATCTTTTAAAAGAGCCATGATATTTTCGGAATCTCTTGATGATAAGCCACTTGTGGGCTCGTCTAAAAACAATACAGCAGGTTCTCTAATTAATTCTAAGGCGATGTTTAATCGCTTTCTTTGCCCACCACTTATTTTTTTGTTTAGCGGGGAGCCAACAACCATATCTTTTATTTCAAATAATCCTAATTCTTGCAGTGTTGAAAGCACTTTGCGCATTAGTTTGACAGGTGACATGCCTTTGAAGCAAAGACGTGCATTCAGATAAAGATTTTGGAATACGGTTAACTCCTCAATAAGTAAGTCATCTTGAGAAACATAGCCTATAAGTCCCTTGATATTTTCACTTTCAGAATAGATATCAAAGCCGTTTATTTTAACTGTTCCGGTTGTTGGTTTTGATGTTCCGTTTAGTATGTTAAGTAGTGTGGTTTTTCCTGCACCTGAGGCACCCATTATTCCGACAAGGTGACCGTTAGATTGCTGAAAATTAATCGAATGAATCCCTGTTTTCCCTGATGGGAATTTGTAGCTAACATTATCAACTTCGAAAAGAATTTTTTCTTTTTGGCTTGTAGAGTAAAATACCCCAGCAATGTCTGAATAGAAAATTGGTTTTATGCGGCTGCCGCGTATTGATGAACCAAATGAAAGAACATAAACATCGTCTGATTGAATTAGCTGGCCATTCAGATATAATTCGTCTTCGCCTATATAACGCATAACGAACATTGACGTAGACTCGAGATTGTAAACCATTATTCGACCCTCTAACCCAGAAACCGTCATGTGGTTATAAAGCATTTCTGTTTCCTTGGGTAAATCGTCGATAATCAATAACTGCTCGCTGTCAATAAGCCTGTCAAAATCGTAAAGAATAAATGCTCTTATTTTATTAAATTCATCTTCATTAATGTAAAAGGCATCGGCAACAGTTTTTACAAACTCGTGTTCCTGTTGGCTAATTTCATCGCTGGCTTTTATAAACTGTAGTAGTCGAAATAAAACTATACGTTTTTGTTGTTGAGTTAACTCAAGATTTATTTCATGACATATTTTTAAAACTTTTACTGAGCTTAACGAAATGTTTTTATTATGGCGATTTTTATCAATCTGCTTAAGCTGATAAACTTCGTAGTAATTATCAAAAACTTTTAGGTATTCTTTAACTAGTTCTTGGTTTAGAAGTAATTCCAGAAAATTACGAACAACTTGTCTCTTGTCACTTCCATCGTCTTGTGGACGAGAAATGATTGCAAACAAGTGCATTAAAGCTTTTAATATTTTTTCGCTCATGGAGTATTAGGACTGTTTATATCCAATCATCATTACGGCAATGCCAGAACGTTTTTGTTTATCGTATAATTTTACTTGAATTTTACAATTAATGGTGCTGGTGAAAATAAGATCCCAATATGGAACATTGTCGAAGTCCTGATTGCAAAATAGAATATTTCTTTCTGTATCATATACTGTATAAACCAGATTTGATTGCGCAAGTGTCGATGATAAGGCAATTCTGTATTGGGTGCCGGCAAAAAATGTCACATCAAACTCGCCCTCCTCTTCGTGATTGAGCATTACACGATAAATTTGTCCATCTGAGATATATGTGTTATCAAGATAATCACGAACTCTGTTGTCAACTTGCTCTACCTGAGCGTTTATGACACTAAAAGTAAGTGTAAAAAGAATAGTTATAAGTGCTCTCATAGCTTTTTTTATTAAGAAATAATAAATAGTCTTAATGCTTTAATTTCTTCGATTAGTTCATTTAAAACATCGTCACTTATAGTAATATTTGTGTTACTATAAACTTTTGTCAACTTTTGTTCTGTGTTAACCTCGGTTTTATTATATGTGTATGTAACTTCTACGTTTTGGTAGATCATTTCCAGTGCAATAAGCTTTTCTAACAAGACTTGGTAAATTCTGTTATTTTCAGTATAAAGCGAAATAACTTTGATAAGGTTTTCTAATGGATTCTTGTTTTCTCCTAATCGAGAAATAAGCTCTTGATTATTATTTTCGGAGAATCTGGAAAGTAAATATAAGCTTTCAATCCACCCTCCTGCAAGTATAAGAGCTCCTATATGACCTTGGTCGTTCGACTTTAAGAATATATCAATGTCTTGATATGAGTTTGATAATAAATGTAGTAATGAATCCTGATTCGAAAGGTTTTTCTCAATTCGTTCGAATGTATCTTTTTTTAGTGAATTTATAATCCCCAATTCTTGTGAAAGAGTCTTAATAACAGAAAAATATGTAATTGCTTCTTGGGTTTTTTCATATGTGTTTAAATAACCCAAATCGGCACCATAAACTCCCATGTTAAGAGCTTTTTTGTAGCTGTTTGTATAGTTGCGAGTATTACTTGTCGGGTTTAAGTATGATGGATTATACTCAACATTCTGTTGTTTTAGAGTCAAGGTTATTTGGTGTGGAGAGGGAATACTAAACAGAGAATTTTCGAAACTAACTATTCTATTGGTAATTAGACTGTCAATAATTTTGCTCTCTGCTTCTGGTTGACTTTTGGGTTTATTTGATTGTCCACAACTGAACAGAAACATCAGAATTGATATTGAAATAACTATTTTATACATTATGCACAGAGTTTGAAACTACAAATATAAAAAAAAGGCAATCATAAGTGGTAGATTCATTCAATAAATGCAACTTTTCCATTTACAAATTTATTAAAAACATTAATGTTTTGTTGGTTATTTGAAATAGGGATTTTTTAATTTTGTTTTTTACAAAAAACAAAAGACTACTCTGTAATTGAGTAGTCTTTTATTTATTTTATTGTTTAACTATAATTTATAATTCTACAATTGATGTAAGGCTTGCACTACCTACTTTAATAGTAAATTTAGCATAATTGTCACACTCATTACTTGGATTGCCGTCTTTGTCAACACCGTAATCTACAGTTACAGACCTGTTTCTACCAACAACACTCATTCTAGTAATACCTTGCTGAGGATACGCACATGTGTTGTATTTGATAACCTTTTGATTTTCAAAAATTTCTGTTTTAAATACTTTAGTTCCTTCAGTTAATAAAGATGTTCCATAAATTGCAAAAGCATCATCACTGTGATCATTTAAAGTGTTAAATCCATTGTACCAAACAAATGTTCTTTGAATTTTATAGACACTATTGTTTCCATCCATATTTAAATTAAGTGTTCCATCAACTAAAAGGGTAGGTTGGTCGCCCCCATTATATGTAATATCAAACGCTCCATTAATGGTCACATTGTCTATAGTGAATTGTGCTATTACCACATTACCAGTAACATTTTCACTATCGTATGTGGGGAGTTGTTGATTCCAGTTAATTGTAATTGATCCTCCACTTTCCATGTATCTAATTACTACGATAAAGGTTTGTGGGTCATAAGTTACATGGGGATCTTCTAATTTGGAGTTTTTTGTCCAATCTTCTGAGATACCATAAGTTGCAATAGCTCCCAACGCTTCACCTGTTGCGTTCTCAGCTTGTGAATTTTGAATAGCTGAATTTTTAAGTTCTTCTGCATCTTCAGGTTTTACTATTGCAGGTTCGAGAGTTTCAGTGCAAGAGATGAATGTAACGCTTGCAAATAGTACAATGGCTAATGTTGCCAATAATGATTTTGTTGTTTTCATAGTCTCTAATTTTTAGTTGTTTATTATAAACAAATTATTACAATTTTTTGTTCTATTTTATTATTATGCCATACCTGATGATGAACCAAAATTCATAGGGAAGTTTTGTGGATTTCCGTCAGGTATTTTTATATTTCCGTTAATTGCTTCGTATTTTGAAATATTATCCTGTAAAGCTAGTAAAAGTCTTTTCGCATGTTCGGGAGTTAGTATAATTCTTGATTTTACAGGTGCTTTTGGAATACCAGGCATTACTCTGATAAAATCTATTACAAATTCCGCAGGTGAATGACTTATAATTGCCAAGTTTGAGTATGTCCCTTGTGCAACATCGTCGTTCAATTGAATATTTAATTGACTTTGTTTTTCGTTTTCTTTCATAAATTGATATTTATCTGCTTGGACTTGACACCAGTTCAAAATGCAAATTTAAAAAAAAATGGTCAGATAGATAAAAAATCTGACCATTTTAACATATCATTAATTATTTTGTTGAACTTTTGTTCTAGAACGTTCTTTTTTTGTCGGTAATACTGACTCTAATTCGTCTTTATTCCCAACAATATATTTAGTATATTCTCTAACACCAGTACCAGCGGGTATTAAGTGTCCTACAATTACGTTTTCTTTTAGTCCGTTCAAGTAGTCAACCTTGCCATGTATTGCGGCTTCGTTCAGCACTTTAGTAGTTTCTTGGAATGATGCAGCAGATATAAATGATTTTGTTTGTAGAGCTGCTTTTGTAATTCCTTGAAGTATTTGGCGTGCTGTAGCGGTTTTTGCTTCTCTTACGGTTACTGTTTTTAAATCGCGTCGTTTTAGTGTAGAGTTTTCGTTTCTTAATTGATGCATTGACACTATCTGACCATTTTTCAACACATCTGAATCGCCCTTGTCAACTACGTATAATTTACCATATATTTCGTCATTTGCTTCAAATAGGTCGTATTTATCAACTTGTTGCTTTTCTAAGAATAGAGTATCTCCCGGATCAACGATTTCAACTTTTCTCATCATCTGGCGTACAATTACTTCAAAGTGTTTGTCATTAATTTTAACACCTTGCATTCTGT